>NZ_JBEZLV010000037.1:0-75390 GCF_040652335.1 Streptomyces sp. NPDC048270 | reverse complement strand
TAGTCCACACACAGGTCCAGCATGTGCGCGCCCTCACGGATCTGGTCCCGCGCCATCTCCACACAGTCGTCCCAGCGCGCCTCCAGCATCGCCTCACGGAACTTCTTCGACCCGTTCGCGTTCGTCCGCTCACCGATCGCCATGTACGAGGTGTCCTGCCGGAACGGCACCGTCTGGTACAGGGAAGCGGCCCCCGGCTCCGGACGCGGGTCGCGGGCCCCGGGCGCGGCCCCCCGCACCCGCTCGACCACCTGGCGCAGGTGCTCGGGGGTGGTGCCGCAGCAGCCGCCGACGAGCGAGAGCCCGTAGTCCCGTACGAAGCCCTCCTGCGCGTCGGCCAGTTCGGAGGCCGACAGCGGGTAGTGCGCGCCGTCCTTGGTCAGGACGGGCAGGCCGGCGTTCGGCATACAGGACAGCGGAACACGCGAGTGCCGTGCGAGGTAGCGCAGGTGCTCGCTCATCTCGGCGGGGCCGGTGGCGCAGTTCAGGCCGATCATGTCGATGCCCAGCGGCTCCAGCGCCGTCAGCGCCGCACCGATCTCCGACCCCAGCAGCATCGTGCCGGTCGTCTCCACCGTCACCGAGCAGATCAGCGGAACGGAAACACCCAGCGCCTCCATCGCCCGCCGCGCCCCGATGATCGAGGACTTCGTCTGCAGCAGGTCCTGCGTGGTCTCCACCAGCAGCGCGTCCGCACCGCCGGACAGCAGGCCCTCCGCATTGATCTGGTAGGCGTCACGGATCTTGTCGTACGTGATGTGCCCCAGCGTCGGCAGCTTCGTACCCGGCCCCATCGACCCGAGCACCCACCGCTGCTGCCCCGTCGAAGCGGTGAACTCGTCGGCCACCTCCCGGGCGATGCGCGCCCCCGCCTCCGACAACTCGAAATTGCGCTCCGCGATGTCGTACTCGGCGAGCGCCGCGTAGTTCGTGCCGAAGGTGTTCGTCTCAACGCAGTCCACACCCACCGAGAAATACGCCTCGTGCACCGTGCGCACGATGTCCGGACGGGTCACATTGAGGACCTCGTTGCAGCCCTCCAACTGCTGGAAGTCCTCCATCGAAGGGTCCTGCGCCTGGAGCATCGTTCCCATCGCTCCGTCGGCGACGACCACCCGTGTGGCGAGCGCCTCGCGCAGGGCATCGGCCCGGGTCCCGCTCATGCCAGCGCTCGCAGCGCCGGGCCCAGCAGCCGGGCCGACTCGGTCCCGTAGACCTCCGTGACGGTGGCCAGCAGCCGTTCGCCGTCGACCTCGTAGTCCTGCGAGCCCACGGCCTGCAGGACCAGCGCGGCCATCGCGCAGCCCAGCTGTGCGGCGGTCTCCAGCGGCAGGTACCAGCTGACGGCCGCGAGGAACCCGGCCCGGAAGGCGTCGCCGACGCCCGTCGGGTCCTCGGGCCGGATGTCGGGGACGGCCGGCACGGTGAGGGCGGGCTCGCCCTTGCGCTCGATCCGGACGCCTTCGGCGCCCAGCGTGGTCACCCAGATGCCGACCCGTTCGAGGATCTCCGCCACGTCCCAGCCGGTCCGCTCGCGCAGCAGCGCGGACTCGTACGCGTTGGTGAACAGCCAGCGCGCCCCGGTCACCAGCTCCCGCACCTCGTCGCCGTCGAGGCGGGCGAGCTGCTGGGAGGGGTCGGCGGCGAAGGGGATGCCCAGCCCGCGGCACTGGCGGGTGTGCCGGAGCATCGCGGCCGGGTCGTTGGGCGAGACCAGCACCAGGTCGACGGGCGGGTCCCCGGGGCCGGTGAGGCTGCGCAGGTCGATCTCGGCGGCCTCGGCCATCGCACCGGCGTAGAAGGACGCGATCTGGTTGGCGTCCTGGTCGGTCATGCACATGAAGCGCGCGGTCTGGCAGGTGTCGGAGACGTACACCCCGCCGGTGTCGACTCCGTGCTCCTTGAGCCAGACCTCGTACTCGTGGAAGTCGAGGCCCACCGCCCCGGCGAGGACGGGGGCCAGGCCCAGTCCGCCGAGGCCGTAGGCGATGTTGGCCGCCACTCCGCCCCGCCGCACCTCGAGCGAGTCGACGAGGAACGAGAGCGAGACGTGCTCCAGCTGGTCCGGGAGCAGCTGGTCGACGAACCGGCCTGGGAAGGCCATGAGGTGATCCGTGGCGATGGATCCAGTCACCGCGATACGCACGTGGTCTCCTGATCGGGACGGAGGGGGCCGGTGCCCCGCCGTCGGCGGGGCGATGAGGGGTCGAGCGGGTGTCAGCGGGCGACGGCTGCCTTGAGCTGCTCGGCCCGGTCGGTGCGCTCCCAGGTGAAGTCCGGCAGCTCGCGGCCGAAGTGGCCGTAGGCGGCGGTCTGGGCGTAGATCGGGCGCAGCAGGTCGAGGTCGCGGATGATCGCGGCCGGGCGGAGGTCGAAGACCTCGGCGATGGCGTCCTCGATCTTCTGCGTCTCCACCTTGGCGGTGCCGAAGGTCTCGACGAAGAGGCCGACGGGCTCGGCCTTGCCGATGGCGTAGGCGACCTGGACCTCGCAGCGCGAGGCGAGGCCGGCGGCGACCACGTTCTTGGCGACCCAGCGCATCGCGTACGCGGCGGAGCGGTCCACCTTCGACGGGTCCTTGCCCGAGAAGGCGCCGCCGCCGTGGCGGGCCATGCCGCCGTACGTGTCGATGATGATCTTGCGGCCGGTGAGGCCGGCGTCGCCCATCGGGCCGCCGATCTCGAAGCGGCCGGTCGGGTTGACCAGCAGGCGGTAGCCCTCGGTGTCCAGCTTGATGCCGTCCTCGGCCAGCTGGGCCAGCACGTACGCGACCACGTGCTCCTGGATATCGGGGGCCAGCAGGCCCTCCAGGTCGATGTCGGAGGCGTGCTGCGAGGAGACGACCACGGTGTCGAGGCGGACCGCGGTGTCGCCGTCGTACTCGATGGTGACCTGGGTCTTGCCGTCGGGGCGCAGGTACGGGAGCGTGCCGTTCTTGCGGACCTCGGACAGGCGGCGGGAGAGCCGGTGCGCCAGGTGGATCGGCAGCGGCATCAGCTCGGGGGTCTCGTCGGTGGCGTAGCCGAACATCAGGCCCTGGTCGCCGGCGCCCTGCTTGTCGAGCTCGTCTTCATCGCCCTCGACCCGCTTCTCGTAGGCCGTGTCGACACCCTGCGCGATGTCCGGGGACTGCGCGCCGATGGACACCGAGACGCCGCAGGAGGCGCCGTCGAAGCCCTTGGCGGACGAGTCGTAGCCGATCTCGAGGATCTTGTCGCGGACCAGCTGCGGGATCGGCGCGTAGGCCTTGGTCGTGACCTCGCCGGCGATGTGGACGAGACCGGTGGTGATGAGGGTCTCGACGGCGACGCGGGAGGTCGGGTCCTGGGTGAGGAGCGCGTCGAGGATCGTGTCGCTGATCTGGTCGGCGATCTTGTCGGGGTGGCCTTCGGTGACGGACTCGGAGGTGAACAGTCGGCGGGACATAGTGCTCCAGGGTGGGAGAGGACGCTCGGCCCATGGCAGAGCGGCGGTGGGAGACCGCGGGAGGACGAGGTGCGCGTGCCCGTACGGGCGGGCAGCGGCCGCGGGTCAGCGGCTTATCCCGGCCTCGCGGTCGCGGAGGTGAGCGCCCGGGTGAGGGCGCGGGCGGAATCCGGGCCACCGTCGGCGGCGCCCGCGATCACGACGAACGGCGGGTACCAGCCGTGCGCGGCGATCCGGCCGGCGATCTCGCAGGCGAGGGCGCCCGCTCCGGAGAAGCAGGCCAGGACGAGGGGCTCCCCGGTGGCGAGCGCGGGGCGCAGCCCGGTCAGGAAGTCCGCGGCGTCCGCCGGAGCGCTCAGCGTGGCCAGCGCCTCCGGCCCCGGGTGGAGGTCGGCGAGCCGGGCGTAGCAGTCGGGCTCCGCGTCCGGCGGCGGGATCAGGCAGATGGTGCCGGCGCCCGGGTGGGCGGCCTCGCGCAGCAGGCGCAGCGCGCCGGTGGGGCGGATGGTGACCGGGGGCACGCGGGCTCCGGAGAGCAGCCCGAGGGCCTCCGCGACGGTCGTGGACCCGTCGGTGCAGAAGGGCAGTTCGCGCAGCAGGCCGGCGGTCTGCGACAGGATCAGCGCGGCCGCGTTGTCGGAGAGGCGGGTGCGGTCGTGTACGGCGGTCAGCACGAGCGAGCCGTCCGCCGCGTGCTGGGCGGTGAGGGTGAGGGGCACGCCGGTCAGCGGGCCGACGGCCTCGGGCGGGTCCACCCGGACGCCCTCGGCGGCGAGTTCCTCGCGGTACGCGTTCTCCGCGTACCCCTGCTCGCGCTGCGCCGGGGGCTCGAACACGATCAGGGATTCGGTGGTCCGGCCCTCGGCCGGGGAGGTGCCCGTCCAGGCCTGGATCTGGCCCGCGGACACCCATTCGTAGGCGGCCGCGTCCAGCACCCGGCCGGTGAGGTCGTCGAGCAGCCGCCGCAGGGGCGCGGCAGGGTCGACGACGAGGTGCACGGGCAGCGGGTTGCGCATCCGGCCAGGCAGCGATTCGACGCCCTCCAGGAAGATGCCGCGGCCTGAGACGGTGACGGCGAAGGCCACGGAACGCGGGTTGGCGTCGAGGTCGGCGGCCGGCCGGTAGAGCTGCAGGGCCCAGGCGGCGTGCAGCGCGGTGCTCTCGCTCGCACCCCACTGGGCGGCCCATTCGCGCAGCCGGACCGCCTCGGCGGCGGTGAGGGTCTGCCGGGTCCGGCCGTGGCCGAGCCGCCCGGTGGTGCGGGCGGCGGGCCGGGCGGGCAGGGTCGCGGCTCCGGGCGCGGGCGCGGCCCTGGACCAGAACGCACGGGCGGGCCCCGGGTCCTGGGCGCCCAGCCAGTGCAGGTGGTCGCGTACGTCGGGCCGGCGCTCCCCGCCGGGCATCCGGCCGTCGGCGAGGTAGGCCCGGTAGAAGGCGCCGAGCAGGGTGCGGATGCTGCGGCGGTCCAGCAGCACCTGGTGATAGGTGATCAGGATCCGGGTGGAACGGCCCTCGTGGTCCTCCCCGCCGGGCGGATCGTCCAGCAGCGCGATGCGCAGCGGCCCGGGATGGCGCAGGTCGAAGGCGCGGGCGCGCTCGCCGGCCAGCAGGGTGTGCCAGTCGGCCTCGCCGTGTCCGTGGCGCAGGATCTCCACGGCGGCGTGCGGATGGACGGCGATCCGCGGTCCGGTGTCGCGCACCGGCCGGGCCAGTGCGGCGCGCAGCACCGCCTCGCGGTCGGCGAGCGACTGCCAGGCGGCGGCGAACCGGGCGGTGTCCAGGGGGCCGTGCCAGCGCCAGTAGACCTGCCCGACGTGCAGTCCGGCGCCGGGCCGGGCCAGTGCGTCGAGCAGGACGTCGCGCTGGAGCGGGGCGGCGGGGGCCGTGGTCAGGACGGCTTCGGGCGCGCCGGCGGGGCCGGTCCGGCCGCAGTCGGGGCCGTCGGCGGTGCGGTGCGGGGCGCTCGCGCCGTCCCCGGAGCGCGGCGAGGCCAGCAGGTCCGCGAGGGTGCCCGCGGGAAACGGCGGCGGGGGCACCTGGAGCGTGTGGTGGGTCTCGGTGTGCCGGTGCAGCGTCGGGGTGCACGGCGGCAGCGCCGCGAGCGCCGCCTCCAGGGCCCGGGGTGTGAGCGGGCCGTGGAGGTCGAGCGAAGGCGGCGGGCCGGGAGTGACGATCACCGTCACGGGCGCGGCCATCTGCTCCCTCCTCGGTCGGCAGTGTGCATCGGGCATGGGCATGGACATGGAAAGGTCTCGGAGTATGCGAGCGGCGGCCACACGGCGCTGACGCCGCGCTGACACGGCCTGCTCATCCGGTTCACGCGCTCGCCAGGCCTTCCTCGACCGCGCCCATGAAGCCCTCGTCGAGCATGGTGTGGACGGCGGTGTCGCGGGCGGTGTCCAGCCCGGTGTCGTGGCAGGCGACGCTCACCAGGTAGCGGTCGGCGAGCACCGGGAAGGTGGCGAACGCCCACTCCCCGCGGGAGGCGGGGGAACCGTCGGGAGCGATCAGCCGGCCGCTCTCCAGACCGAAGCCGAACTCGGTGAACCCCAGCCGCAGTCCCTGCCCCAGCGCCTTGGTGTAGGCCTCCTTCAGGGTCCACAGCCGCAGCAGCTCGGAGGTCTGGCGGTCCTGGGACATGCGGGTGAGCTCCGCGTGCTCCGCGGGGGTGCACATGTGGTCGTGGAACAGCTCGAAGGAGATCTTGCGCTTGGCGGACTCGGTGTCGACACCGATCCGGCCCGTCCTGCTGACGCCGACCACGATCAGGTCGTCGGTGTGGCTCAGGCTGATGTCGATCTGGTCGAATCCGCGGATGTACGGCCTTCCACCGATTTTGTACGCGAGGTCGAGCGCGGCCGGTACCGTCCTCAAGGCCGCGGCGGCCGTGTACTTCACGACCATGCGCGAGGCGACGAAGCAGTAGCGCATCGCCGCGTTCTCGGTGCGCCGGTAGCGCTGCCAGTCGCGGCCGAGGAGAGGGCGCAGCTCGGAGTCGGAGAGGGCCGCGGTCAGCCATTCGCCCCAGGTGGCGAACACGACGGCGCTGCCGTCGCGTTCGAGGCTCTCGCGCACCGTGTCCCAGGGCCCGTCGGGTCCGGAGACGTGGATGGGCGGCGCGATGGTCCGCTCTTCCCGTGCGGTCTGCTGAGGCATGGACTGGTTCCCTCCCTGGATCCCCCGGTTCTCCCTCTGGTTCTCCGTCACTGGGTCAGCTCGCTGCCGTCGAGATCGCAGCTGAGACCCCCGCGGTAGCGGCGGATGAGCTCGTCGAGCACCTGGCGCAGGCAGCTCTCGGGCAGGTCCGGGACGACGATGCCCAGCCGTCCGGCGAGCCGGGACAGCGCGAGGACCGCCCAGGCCGGGTCGGCGAGGAAGGCGTCGGCGCCGTCCTGCCCCTCCCAGATGCCCAGTACGGCGGCGGCGGCCTGCACGATCGCGTACCGGTCGCTGAGGATCACGACGGCCGGGTCGGTCAGCGCGGCCCGGGTGGCGGGCAGGGCCGCGCACTCGGAGCGCAGCGCCCGCAGTTCGTTGACGAAGCCCTCGGCGAGGTCGCTGAGGACGGCCATCTGGCCGCCGACGCCCCGGGTCGCGGCCAGCCGGCCGGCCGAGCCGATGAGCGAGGCGGACAGGAAGTCCTCGCCGCTGGCGATGCCGAGCAGCCGGTAGTCGAGCACGGGAAGGGTCGCCCCGCTGCGGAACAGCTCGGGCGGCGGCTCCTCGGCGAGGAACCAGGAGCGCTCGGCGAGGCTGCGCAGCTGCGGGACGATGACGGCGTGGCAGGCGGCCGTGCCGGCGTGGCCCAGGCCCGCGACCGGCAGGTCGCGCACCAGCTTGTCGACGGACCCGTACTGCGGGCTGCCGTGCTCGTAGCCGTGCGCGCCCAGCACGGTGGCGAGTTCCTCCAGGCTCTCGCGCAGCAGGTCCGGCACCACGTACTTGACGGCCGCGGCCAGGATGTGGGCGCGCTCGGGCAGCAGGCTGAGCGAGCGCAGCGCGACGGTGGCCATGCTGTCGCAGGCCAGCAGGTCGGCGAAGACCCCGGCGAGCGGCTTGTGCCAGCGCTTGGCGATGGGGGCGCTGCGTCCGGTGGACGCGGCGCGCACGGCCGAGCGCAGCACGGTGTCGGCGGCCGCGATGGCGACGCCGGGGATGAGGCAGCGGTTGACCTGGAAGGTGCGCAGGGCCAGCGAGACCCCTTCGCCGGGGCTGCCGACCAGGGCGTCCTCGGGGACCGGGTACCCGTTGAACTCCAGGCCGGAGAAGATGCCGCCGCGCATCCCGGGGGTGGGGACGCGGGGCAGGTGGCGGATGCCTTCGGCGGGCAGCTCCGCGGGGTCCAGGAGCAGCACGGAGTGGCTGCGGGGGCCGCGTTCGGGCGCGGTGCGGGCGTAGACCACGTACGCGCCCGCACGCGAGGCGTTCATGATGACGTCCTTGCGGCCGTCGAGGGTGTAGCCGCCGCGCGGGTCCGGGGTCGCGACGAGCTCGTCGCGCAGGATGGCGTTGGCGTGGGCGAGTTCGTGGTGGACGATCGAGGCCCGTCCGCCGCCGAGCAGCAGGTCCGCGGTCCGCTCGCGCTGGCGTGCGGTGCCGGCGGCCCAGACCGCGGCGGTCGCGAACAGCGAGGTGATGCCGAAGCCGAAGCCGAGGGCCAGGTCGCGGCGGAAGACCGGGCGCAGCACCTTGGCGAGCAGGTCGGCGCGGGTCAGGCGGCCGCCGAACTCGGCCGGGACGAACTCGGCCGCGAGTCCGGTCCCGGTCAGCAGCCGTTCGGTGGCGGCCGGGAGCTCCCCGCGGGAGTCGGCGGCGCACAGCGCGGCGATCCCGTGCGGGTTGGCGGGGTCGTGGGGGGCGCCGAGGAGCGCCTCCAGCCGGGCCGCCCGGCGCAGCGCCGCCGCCTCGTGGGACGCGGAGGCGGTGGCGGGCATGGCCGAGGTGTCGTCCGGGGCATGCAGGGAGATGGTCATGATGGCGTCGATCAACTCCCGTTCAGAGGGTCCTGATGGTGGATTCCGCGTGCCGCTTGGCCAGGTTCAGGACGGTGGCGCTCTGCCCGGCGAGCAGTTCGCGTACGTGGTGACGCGCCTCCTCGATCCCGGCGCCCCGGCCCAGGACCGCCTCGGCGGCCTCCTCGCGCAGCAGCACGTTGTGCCGGGCGAGGGCGGTGACGCCCGTCTCGTCCGGGATCACCGACCATTCCCCGGTGTGCGCCTCCAGCAGCAGCGGGGTCCGCGTCTGCTTGTGGACGATGCGGAAGGCGTGCGGGAAGCAGATCCGCACCTCCTGCGTGGACTGCATCGTCTGCGTGGACTGCGCGGTCCGCGTCGCCGGGTCCGATCCCCACACGGTGTCCATCGAGACCACCTGCACACCGGGCCGGTCCTCGGCGACGTCGGCGCGCACCACGTGCGGGACCTGGCCGGGCCAGTCGGCGATGCCGTAGAGGAAGTCGTAGACGAGTTCGGCCGGCCCCTTGACGCGTACGGACTCCTCGACCGTCAGCAGCAGGGAGTCCAGGGCGGTCCAGCGCTCGGCGGTCTCCTTCAGCCGCGCCAGCTCGGCCCGGCTGTTGTCGTCCGTCGCCCGCTCCACCCAGGACAGGTCCTCGGGCCGGTCGTCGGCGACGGTGAACTCGTGGTCCAGCGTCAGCCGGGAGCGCCCGGTGCCCCGCGCCTCGACCGACCAGCGGCCGCCCAGCGCCAGGGCGGGCGCGGCCGGGACCTCCTGGTGGAAGTCGATGCGGTGGGCCTGCGCGTCCAGGGTGCGGCGCGACAGCCAGGACTTGACGGTGCCGCCCGCGGTCACCCACATCTGGAACCGGTCCCGGATCCCGTCGAAGTCGAGCCGTTCGACGTGGATGCTCGGCGGTACGAACAGCGGCCACTGGGTGGTGTCCGCGATCAACCCGTAGACCACGCCCGCCGGCGCCGCCACGTCCACCGCGTACGTCCTGCGGTGCACTCGCTCACCCGTCATCGGCTCAACCTCTCTCGCTGGCTCTCGAGACTGACAAGATCCGCCGGAGAGCCGCTCGAATCCCTCTCGACCTCCAGGACCTCTCGAGGGTCCCGGCGGCCGGGCGCCCGGGCGCGAGATCCGGGGCCGCCGCGTCCTCGTCAGGAGGGGCGGCGGCCCCGGAGCCGGTGCAGCGCGCCGGCCGGGCGCTGCGAGCCGTACGGCCGGGACGGGGGTGGGCCGGGCCGTGCGGATCACGGCGGGTTCGGTGACACCCGCTGGTCGACAGGGTTTCCCGGGCGGCCGGAGACGCGGCGGAGAGCCGGTCGAGGTGCCGTCGAGCGGGCGGCCGCCCGGAGGGGTCCGGGGTTTCGCCCGGCGGCCGCGCCCGGCACCCTGGAACAGGTCATCGGACATGGCCGGGAACGATCAGGATCGGCGAGTGGAGAAGCAATGAACGGGCCCAGCGGCGATCCGGAGTGGTTCCGCGTCTTCAGTCCGGCCCCGGACGCGGCCGTGCGCCTGGTCTGCCTGCCCCACGCGGGCGGCTCCGCCAGCTTCTACTTTCCCGTCGCCAAGGCGCTCTCGCCCTCGGTCGAGGTGCTGGCCGTGCAGTACCCCGGCCGCCAGGACCGGCGCATGGAGCCCCTGGTCGAGGACATCAACACCCTCGCCGACCGGATCGCCGAGGAGCTCAAGGAGTACCGGGACAAGCCGCTGGCCCTCTTCGGGCACAGCATGGGAGCCGTCATCGGCTTCGAGGTCGCCCAGCGCCTCGAAGCCCGCGGGGACGGGCTCGTCGAGCTGTTCGTCTCGGGGCGCCGCGCCCCCTCGGCGAGCCGCCCCGAGCGCTGGCACGACGCGAGCGACGCCCAGCTGGTCGCCGAGATCAAGTCCCACCAGGCGGCGGGGTCCGAGCTGCTGGACGACCCGGAGATGCGGGCGATGCTGCTGCCGGCGATCCGCGCCGACTACAAGGCGGTGGAGACGCACGTCTACGGCCCCGGAGCCGCGGTGCGCTGCCCGGTGACGGCCTTCACCGGGGACGCCGACCCCAAGGTCACCGTCGACGAGGCGCTGGCCTGGCGGGACCACACCTCGGGCGACTTCCACTCGGAGGTCTTCACGGGCGGCCACTTCTACCTGAGCGACCACACCGCCGCCGTCCTGCGCACCGTGTCGGCGCGGCTGACCGCCTCGCTCGCCGGCGCCGTCTGACCGCCGGGGGGCGGTTTCAGACGACGCCGGCGGGCCGGCGCACCCGTACGGCCTCGGCACCCAGCGGGGCCAGCGCCCGGCGCAGGATCCCGCCGGTCAGCGAGGCTCCGCTGGCCGCGAAGTACCCGTCGGGCCGGATCAGCACCCAGCCGCCGGGCACCAGGCCCAGCGCCTGGCGCAGCCGCCCGTCCGGGTCGGCCAGCGCGCCGGGGCCCGCACCGGGCTCCCCGCCGACCGTCCGCACCGACAGCCACGCCCCGTATCCGGCGGCGGCCTCGGCCGACGCGGCAGCGGCGGCGGCCGGGCCGCCCGCGGCGCACAGCAGCGACCAGCGGGTGTCGCGCAGTTCCTCCTGGAGGGCGTCCGCGCCCGGGTCGCCGGGGAAGCGGGCGGCCGCCGCCGAGGCGCGGCTGCCCGCCGGGGCCGCGATGCCCGGGTCCGGGAGGGTCAGCGAGGACTCGGGGTAGGCCAGGCGCAGCCCGGACATGCCGCCGAGCACCTTGCGCTGGATGGCCCGCCGCAGCGGCGGCACGTTGCGCACCACACCCATGACGACCGGCAGCATCACCCCGGCCATCACGTTCTTGAACTGGACCAGGAAGGTGGCCGTGCGGGTGCTGCCGAGCAGCGCCTTGCCGACCGGGACGCGCTCCTCGCCGTAGGTGTCGAGCAGTTCGCGCCCGGCCCAGCCCTGTTCGACCTGGGCCAGCTTCCACGCCAGGTTGTAGGCCTCCTGCACGCCGGTGTTCATGCCCTGCCCGGAGGCGGGGCTGTGCACGTGGGCGGCGTCGCCGGCGACGAAGCAGCGGCCCTCGTGCATCCGCGGCACCATGCGCTGCTGGAAGGTGAAGACGGAGGTCCACTGGGGCTCGCCCACGCTCACGCTCTGGCCGAGGCCCGCGCTGAGCTTGCTCCCGAAGCGGCTCGCGACGCTGCCCGCCGCGTCACCGGCGGGCGCGGTGTCCAGCAGCCGCCAGTGCCCCTCGCGGCTGTAGGGCACCATCATCATGGCCTGCCGGCCGGTGTGCACCCAGTAGATGCTGTCCTGTGCGAGGCCGGTGACCACCGGGGCGTCGGCCAGTTCCCAGGTCTCGCTGGACTCGCCGAGCAGCGGCAGCTCCAGCTGCTTGCGGACGGTGCTGTGGCCGCCGTCGCAGCCGACCAGCCAGGGGACCTCGTACTCCTCCCGCGTGCCGTCGGCCTGTTCCAGGCGGGCCCGCACTCCGGAGGGGTCCTGGGTGAGTCCGGTGAGCCGCACGCCCCATTCGACGCGGACGCCGAGCCGGGCCACGGCCTCGCGCAGCACCGCCTCGGTGCGGGTCTGCTCGATGATGACGGTGTACGGGTAACGGGTGGGCATGGAGGCGTAGTCGGCGTCCAGCCGCACCAGCCTGCGCCCGCGCGCGAACATCGTGAAGGCGCGGTTGCGGCGCCCGGCCTCGACGACCGGCGCCACGACGCCCATCTGGTCGAAGGTCTCCAGGGTGCGCGGGTGCACGGCCACCGCGCGGCTGGTGCGGGCGGGCCCCTCGGCCCCGTCGATCAGCCGCACCCGCAGGCCCCTGCGGGCCAGTTCGTGGGCGGCCGTCAGACCGACCGGCCCGGCGCCGACGACCAGGACCTGGTCGGCCCCGGTCCGCGCCCGGGCCCGCGTCGGGTCCTCGGCCTGATCAGGCATAGGTACCGGCCGTGTCCAGGCGGGCGCCGACCGGGACCACCTCGTAGAGGCCGGCCTCGGTGGTGACGAGCGGGGAGAGCGCGGCGGCGAGGGCGTTGAACTCCTCGCTGCCCACGGCGGCCTCGTACTGCTCGAGGTCGTTCCAGTGGGCGATCTCGACGAAGACGCCGGGCTGGCCCAGGTTGCGCAGGGTGCGGTTGCCGACGTGGCCTTCCGTGGCGGCGAGGTGGGCCGTGACCGGGTCCTTGGCGGCCAGGAACTCGTTGATGTCGCCGAGCACGGTCATCTTCTTGATCAAAGTCACCATGGGGGTCTCTCCTCTTATCGGGGTGTCAGGGGTGGGGCGGAAAAGGGTGGCGGGTGCGGGATCAGGCGTAGGTGCCGTCTTCCTGCAGGCGGGCGCCCGCCTCGACCACCTCGTAGAGGCCCGGCTCGGGCGTGGCGAGCGCGGCCAGCGGGGCGACGAGGGAGCGGAACTCCGCGCTGCCCACGGCGGCCTGGTGCGCGGCCTGGTCGTCCCAGTGGGCGACCTCGACGAAGACGCCGGGCTCGTTCAGGTTGCGCAGGGTGCGGTTGCCGATGTGGCCGGGCCGGGAGCTCATGAAGGCCGTGATCGGCTCCTTGGCGGCCAGGAACTCGTTGACGTCGCCCTGCACGGTCAGCTTGTTGATGAAGGTGGTCATGGTCTCTCCTCGGGTCGGGGTAACAAGACGGGGGAAGGTTCGGGGGTCAGGCGGCGGCCTCGGCGGCCGCCCGTTCGGTGAGGGTGCGGCGCAGGCCCCGGCGCTCCGGCTTGCCGACGGGCGTGCGCGGGACGGAGTCGAGGACCTCGACGCGGCGGATCTGCTCGAAGTGGGCGAGGCGCTCGTTGGCCCGCACCACGATCGAGTCGACGAGGTCGAGCAGTCCCGGGGCGGTCGGCTCGCGCAGCACGATGCCCGCCCACACCAGCGCCCCGTGGACGGGGTCGGGCCAGCCCACGACCACGCAGTCGGCGACGCGCGGGTCGTCCGCGAGGATCCGCTCGACGGCGGTCGGGGAGACGAGTTCGTTGTCGTACTTGAAGACGTCGCCGAGCCGGTCCACCAGGAACAGCACCCCGTCCGGGGTGACGTAGCCGACGTCGCCGGTGGAGAACCAGCCCTCGGCGTCCAGGTGCCCCTGCCCGTCGTCGCCGAGGTATCCGGTCATCACCTGCGGGCCGCGGATCTGGACCTCGCCGGTGCTGTACACGTCGACGGGCGCCCGGGAGGCGAGGTCGACGATCCGGCACTCGGTGCCCGGCACGGGGGCGCCGACCGAGCCGGTCAGCGGCTTCCCGGGGTCCTGGCTGTGGGCGAGCGGGGAGAGTTCGGCCATGCCGTAGCCCTGGACGACGGGGACGCGGAGCCAGTCCTGGAGCTGCCGGGTGGCGGCGGGGGACAACGCCGTGCCGCCGGACAGGACGGCCTGCAGCCGCAGTCCGGCCGGCGGGGCGGGACGGCCGGAGCCGTCCTGCTCACCGGGGTGCAGCGCGGCGGCGAGCCGGTGCAGGCGGGCCGGCAGTCCGTAGAAGTGCGTGGCGCCCGCGGCGGCGGCCAGCTCGAGCGCGGCCGTCGGGGCCGGGTCGGCGCACAGCACCTGGCGGGCGCCCGCGTAGACCGCCGAGTTGAGGTGCATGACGTGGTAGAGCGGCAGGTGGTTCAGGGTCACGCTGTCGCTGCCGAGGCCGTGCGCGTGGGCGGTCTGGGCGGCGTTGGCGACCAGGTTGCGGTGGCTGAGGCGGACCCCGCGGGGCAGGCCCGTGGTGCCCGTCGTGAACTGGATGCAGGCGTCGGCGGACAGGTCGGCGCCCGCTTCGCCCGAGCCGTGGGCGGCGGGTCGTCCCCCGGGCACCCGGTCCAGGGCGACGGCCACCGGCACGGTGTCCGCGGGCACCACCCCGTCGGGCGCGTCGGTCACCAGGATCTCGGCGAGGGCGGGCAGCCGTTCGCCCGCCTTGACGAGCAGTTCGGCCGTCGCCGTCGGGACCAGCGCCAGCTCGACCCCGGCCGTGGCGCAG
This sequence comes from Streptomyces sp. NPDC048270, assembly GCF_040652335.1. Taxonomy (NCBI): domain Bacteria; kingdom Bacillati; phylum Actinomycetota; class Actinomycetes; order Kitasatosporales; family Streptomycetaceae; genus Streptomyces; species Streptomyces sp. NPDC048270. The sequence continues at coordinate 61,066 of NZ_JBEZLV010000037.1, read as the reverse complement.
ACGTGCACCAGCCCGGCCTCCTTGATCAGCGGGTTGACCAGGACGACGGTGTTGCCGCTGCGCACGGTGCCGTAGTAGGCGGCGGCGAAGTCCGCGTCGAGCACGTTGGCGACACCGACCCGGGCGCCGCGGCGGCCGAGCCGCTGCTCCAGGTAGGCCGCGTACCGGTCGGCCCGGTCGTCGAGCTCGGCGAAGGTGACCTGGTCCTCGCCCGCGGCGATGGCGCAGCCGCCGGGGTCGCGCACGGCGGCCCGGCGCAGCAGGGCGTCCAGCGGGAGTTCGGGATACGTGAAACGCGGCACGGTCTTCCTCACTGGTCGGGCGGCTGGCGGTCGGGCGGTCCGGGGGCGGTCGGTCTCTGCCGGGCGGCGGTCTGCCGGCCGGTCGGTCTGTCGGCCGGCGGGTCTGCCGGTCTGCCGGCCGGTCTCGCGACCGGGCGGTCCGCCGGCGGGCGGGTTGGGGGAGCGTCGGGTACCACCGTCGGCTTCCGTGCTCGAAGGAGCTTCGAAGCGTGCTCAAGCCGCGCCACAGCAGGGGTCTGGATGGTTGTCGGGCGGCGGCCGGAGACGGCGGCCGCCCCGCGTGCGACGGACGGGCGCCCGAGGAGTCGGGCCGATGCCCGCCCCCGCCCCGCCGTCCACGTGACCTCGCACTACGCACTACCCGGAACCCCCGCCGGGGGTGCCGCGCCCGGCCCGCCGGGCCGGAAGGCGGCGAGCCCCGCGGCGCTGATCGCCGAGGAGGCGTTGACCCGATGGTGACGACGGTACTCATGGACGAAGCCGGGACCGCGGCCCCGCTGCCGGCGGACCCCGATCCCGAGCACAGACCCAGACCCGAGCCGGAGCCGGACGCCGTCCCCCCGCTGCCCCGTCCGGCCGGCCCGGGGCCCTTGTACTTCGCGGCCTCACCGTGGCAGGAGGCGCTGTGGGCGGGGCTCGCGCACCGGGCCCGTCCGCCGGTGGTGGCCGGCACGCTGCGGCTGACGGGACCGCTGGACGCACAGGCCCTGGCGGCCGCCTGGCGGGCCGTGGCCGGCCGGCACGAGATCCTGCGCAGCCACTACCGCCTGCACGAGGGCCGGCTCACCCAGGTCGTCAGCCCGCCCGCCGAGGCGCCCGTGCCCGTGTCGCCGGCCGAGGTCCGGCCCTCGCAGGTGGCCGCCGCCGTCGCGGCGGAGCGGGACCGGCCGTTCGACCCGGCGCGCGAACCGCTGGCCCGGCTGCGGCTGCTGCGCCAGGGGCCGGCCGACCACGTCGCCGTCCTCGTCCTCCACGAACTGATCGCCGACGGCGCCGCCCTCGGCCTGCTCGTCACGGAACTCGCGGCCGCCTACCGCGGCGGCCCGGCGGAGCACCCCGCCCTCCAGTACGCCGACCTCGCCGCCTGGCAGCAGCAGCGCGCGGCGCAGGGGCGCCTCGACGAGAGCACCGAGTACTGGCTGCGCCGGCTCAACGGCGCCGAACCGGCCGTCCTGCCCTGGGACCTGAGCGCGCCGGGCACCCCCGGGCGCGTCCCCGGCGCCGGGCGGGCGCTGTCCTTCCCGCTGCCGCAGGAACTGTCCGCGAAGATCGCGGAGGCCTCGCGCCGGCACCGGACGGGCGTGCAGGTGGTGGGCCTGGCCGCCTTCCAGCTGCTGCTGGCCTGCTGGTCGGGCCAGCGGGACATCAGCGTGCGCGGGCCCGTCCCCGAGCGCGGGCGGTGCGGGGAGCAGCGGATGCTGGGCCCGCTGTCCCGGGCGGTGGTGCTGCGGACCGACCTGACCGGCGCACCCTCCTTCGGCGAGGTCGTCGACCGGGTCCGGCACACCAGCGCCTGGGACTTCGCGCACCACGAGGTGCCGCTGGAGCCGGTCGCCGCGCAGCTGCGCCGGCCGCGGCTCGTGGAACAGCTGGGCGAGGTGCAGTTCGGCGCCGGACCGGCCGCCGACGGGCCCCGGTGGGGGGCCGCCTCCTGGGGCGGCCGGCTGCGCGCCGAGCCGTTCACCGCCGCTCCCGTCCCGGCGGCCCGGCCCCTGAGCCTGCTGCTGCGGCACGACGAACGCGCCGCGCACTGCGTGTTCACGTACGACTCGTCGGTGTTCTCCGAGGCCCGCGTCCGCCAGCTGCGCGCCGACTACTTCGGGCTCCTCGGCGATCTCGCCGACCACCCGAAGGCCCGCTTCCGCTGACGGGCGCGGCCGCCGGGCAGCGGCCCCGTCGGCCCCGTCGGCCCCCGGCGGCAGCCCCCTCGCCCCTCCGGGCAGCCCCCCTCAGCCCGCCCGGTGCGCCGCCGCCGCGGTGAACAGGTCGGTCCGGACCGCCACCGGATCGGTCCCGTACGCCACCTTGCGCGTGATCTTCCCCCCGATGGGGGTGCGGGTGACCAGCCCGGCGGCACGGGCCAGCGCGAACCGGGCGAACGCCCCGTCCGCCCCGAACATCGCGCGCGCCTGCATCCGCTGCATCCGGTGGACCGCGGCGGCGGCCGCCGCCCGGCGCCGGGCGTACGGTTCCAGGTCGGCCCCCGCGACCGCCCCGCGGCCCAGCGCCTCCACGAGTACGGGGTGCAGGGCGGCGGCGTCCTGGAGGGCGAGGTTGATGCCCTGGGCGCCGATCGGGCCGTGGGTGTGCGCGCTGTCGCCGATCAGTACGAGGCCGTCGCGGGTCCACTCCTCGGCGTGCGAGGCGAAGACGTCGAGCAGGGTGAGCCCGCTGAGCGAGGTGAGCTGATCGTGCAGCAGGTCCGCGAACTGCGGCAGCACCCGCGCCAGTTCGTCCCGGATCTGCTCGATCCCGCGGCCCGGCCGGCTCCACGCGCCGTGCGGCAGGGTCCAGCCGATGCGCAGCCGGTCCGGGTGGCTGTCCTGGACCAGGACCGCGCTGCCCGCGGCCCGGTGCACCCTGACCTTCCCGGTGGCCCGGCCGGGGGCGTGCAGGGAGAACCACACCACGTCGTGGGCGAAGGAGTCCGAACGGCCCGCCCCGATCCCGGCCAGCGCCCGGGTCTTGGAGAACCGGCCGTCCGCGCCGACCACGGCCAGGGCGCGGACGGTGACGGGCTCACGGTCGGGCCCCCGGGCGACGACCCCGGTGCACGGGCTGCCGGGCCGCTGCTCCAGCAGCGCCGACACCCGGTGGCCTTCGAGGTGGGTGAAGCCGGGCAGCTCCCGGCAGGCGTCCAGGAGTTCGGCGAGCAGATGGGGCTGCGGCAGGGCCAGCAGGTGGTCGTAGGGGGCGGGCAGCCGGCCGTAGTCGATGTCCAGCAGCACCCGCTCCCGCTCCAGCACCTGGAAGCCGGACAGGGCGAGCGAGCCCCGGGCCCGCGCGGCTGCCAGGACGCCGAGCTCGTCGAGGATCCGCTGGCCGCCCGGCTGCAGGATCTCGCCGTGGAACTCCCGGCGCAGGGCGGTGGAGCGCTCGACCAGCGTCACGCGGACGCCGGAGCGCAGCAGCATGAGGGCCAGTGCCAGTCCGGCGGGCCCGGCGCCGACGACGCACACGTCGGTCCCGGTCTCGGTGGCGGCGGTGGCGGGGCACGGATCGGGGTGGTCCATGGGGTGTCCCTCTGTCGTGGGCCGGTCCGGCCGGCCGGGTCAGGCGGTCTCCTGCCGGGTCAGGCGGTCTCCGGCCGGGTCAGGCGGTCTCCGGCCGGGTCAGCACGAGCGCGCTCTGGAACCCGCCGAATCCGCTGCCGAGGGCCAGCACCGCGCTCGTGTGCTGGTGCCGGGCGGTCCCGGGGACGTAGTCGAGGTCGCACTCCGGGTCGGGCACCCGCAGGTGCGCGGTGGGCGGCACCGTTCCGTACTCGATCGCCAGGGCGCCGGCCGCGGCCTGGAAGGCACCGACCGCGCCGAGGGGGTAGCCGGTCATCGAGGCGATCGCGCTGACCGGCACGTGGTGGGCGTGCCGGCCCAGCGCCCGCTTGATGGCCGCGGTCTCGTGCCGGTCGCTCTGCCGGGTGCCCGAACCGTGCGCGCTGACGTACTCCACGGCCGACGGGTCCAGGCGGGCCTCGTCGAGCGCCGCCCCGATGGCCGCGGCCAGTTCGGTGCCGTCCGGGCTGAGCCCCGTCATGTGCTGGGCGGAGGCCCGGCTCGCGTAGCCGGAGAGCTCGGCGTAGACGCGGGCGCCGCGCCGGCGGGCCCGGTCCCGCTCCTCCAGGACCAGGACGGCCGCGCCCTCGCCGAGCACGAACCCGTCACGGGTCCGGTCGAAGGGGCGGGCCGCGCTCGACGGCTCCGCGTTGCGCCGCGAGGTGATGCGCACGGTGTCGCAACAGGCCATGGCGACGGGGGAGATCGGGGCCTCGGACGCCCCGGCGAGCACGACGTCCGCACTGCCCTCGCGGATCAGCTCGGCCCCGTGGCCGAGCGCGTCCAGGCCGGCCGTGCAGCCGCCCGCGACGAACGAGACGGGCCCCTGCGCCCCCGCGTCCCGGGCCACTTCGGCGGCCAGCGAATGGGGTACGAAGTAGTCGTACAGGTGGGGCACGGCCCGGGCGGGGTCGACCAGCCAGCGGGCGCCGATGTTGCTGGCGACGGCGTACTCCAGGCTCAGTTCGGCGGCGCAGCCCAGCGCACTGCCCAGCGCGACGCCGGTGCGCAGCGCGTCGAGCCCCGGCCCGGCCCCGCTGTCGGCGAGCGCCTCACGGGCGCCGGCCAGCGCGAACTGCGTCACCCGGGCGAGGTCCGCGGCCTGCGCGGCGCTGAGCCCGTGCTCCCGGGGGTCGAAGTCGATCTCGGCGGCGATGCGCGAGCGCATCGGCCTCGCGTCGAAGGAGGTGACCGCGCGGGTGGCCGAGCGCCCCGCGGTCAGCATCGACCAGAAGCCCTTGGTGCCCCCACCGCCCGGAGCGACCACCCCGATACCGGTGATGACCACGCGCCTCAACGCCCGGACCGCCCCACCGTCCGGCACGCCTGCCCGAGCAGTCTCGGCAGTTCGCCGTCGCGTACGAAGAAGTGTCCGCCGGGAACGGTGCGGGACTCGAAGCCCTCCGTCGTCCAGTCGCCCCAGCCGCGCAGCACCTCGGGGGGCCCGACCGGGTCCTGATCGCCGGCGACGGCCAGCAGCGGGACGGGCACCGGGCCGCCGGTGGCCGGGTCCAGGGCGGCGGCGCGCAGCGCGGCGGCCAGCCGCAGGTCGTCGCGGAGCACGGGGAAGACGAAGCGGTGCCACACGTCGGGGGCGACGCCGGGGGGTACCCCGTCGAAGCCCTCGAGGATGCGCATCAGCTCGTCGTCGGTGGCGTCGGCCGCGAGGGCCGCCCCGCCGAAGACGTCGGGCGGCGGCACCGCGCCTATCACCAGCAGCGCGGGCAGCGGCAGTCCGGCCTCGTGCAGCGCGTGGGTGAGCGTGTAGGCGACGAGCCCGCCGAGGCTGTGCCCGTACAGGACGTACGGGCCGGGCGGCTGCTCCTTGAACAGTTCGCGCAGGTCGTCGAGGAGGGCCTCGCGGGTGGTCACGCGCGGTTCGCGGCGCCGGCCGTCACGGCCGGGCAGCAGCTGGGGCTCGGGGGTCACGCCGGGGCCGAGCAGATCGCCCCAGCGGTGGAAGGCCGAGGTACCGGCTCCCGCGTGCGCGAAGCACACCAGCCGCACGTCCTGTTCCCGTGCCATGCCCCGTCCTTCCTCGCCCACCGTAACCACCCCACCCTGAACAGCCCCGCTCGAGTCCGGCTCGAGCACGACCCGGATCCGGGTCACGCCACCGCGGACCGCGGCCCTCGGCCACCGCCCGCGGTCCCGGCGTTCCCGTGCCGCATCTCAGGCCGCGTACAGGTCGAACGTGGACCCGCGGCGCGGCCCGGCCGCCACGTCGAGCGCCGGATCCACCGTCAGCATCGCCTGGTGCAGGCGCTGGAGCTGCGGCGAGGGTTCCACCCCGAGGTCCTCGATGAGGCGCATCCGCAGCTTGCGGTAGACGTCCAGCGCCGTGGCCTGGCGGCCGGAGCGGTAGAGCGCCACCATCGCCTGCGAGTGCAGGCCCTCGTGCTGCGGGTGCCGGGCGATCAGCTCGGAGAGCTCGGCGATCAGCTCGGTGTGCCGGCCCAGACGCAGGTCCACGTCGATGCGCCGCTCGACGGTCACCAGGCGGCTCTCCTCCAGGCGCATGACCTCGATCTCGAGGATCGGCCCGACGCGCACGTCGACCAGCGCGGGCCCCTGCCACAGGGCCAGCGCCTGCCGCAGCTTGGCGGCGGTGCGCTCGTCGTCGCCCTCCTCGAAGGCGCTCTGCCCGTCGGCCACCAGCCTTTCGTACTCGTGGACGTCCACGCTCTCCGGGGCGATCTGGAGCAGGTAGCCGCCGTGCCGCGTGGCCAGGACCTCCTTGGCCCCGTTCGGGTCGCCCGGCCCCATGGCGGTGCCGAGCCTCCTGCGCAGCTGCAGTATGTAGGTCTGCAAGGTGGTGAGCGCGCTCTGGGGCAGGTCGGTGCCCCACACCTCCTCCATCAGAGTCGGTACGGGCATCACCCGCCCCGGGTAGAGCGCGAGCAGCGCCAGAATCTGGCGCGGCTTGCCGGCCGTCGGAACAATCGAGCCCCCGTTGACTTCGGCACTCAACGGACCCAGAACCTGAATCTTCACGGTTTCCTCCGCACGTCGTCGAGTTCCCATCGATTTCAAGCCTTCGACTGAGGCACAGTAGCGGGATCCAGGGCAACACCCCTCAATTTCTTGAGCGGCTGTCGACCACATCTCCAACTTCGACGTTTGCGCACTTCAGTCAAACTGTTAGATTCCCTTGCGGGACGACTCCCGGAACGTAATTCCACGTCCGGCCGTACAGGTCTTTCCGCGATTCCCACCGGATCGCTGGGAGGAGTGACCGATGGAATGGGCAGCAAGTCAGAGCGACGGCCTGGACTTCCGCGTCCTGGGCGCCGTCGAGGTGCACGACCACCGGTCGGGCGCCCGCATCGCGCCGTCCGGCGCCAAGCAGCGCGCCCTCCTCGCGGCCCTGGTCGTACGGGCCGGGGAGGTGCTCTCCGCCGACCGGCTCATCGACGAACTGTGGGGGGACCGCCCGCCCGCGGGCGCGGCCAACGCGCTGCAGGCCCATGTGGCCCGGCTGCGGCGGCTGCTGGCGCCCCTCGGCGGGGACGGCCCCGGCCGGGCCGCCATCACCACGCACCCCCTCGGCTACCTGCTGCGCCTCGGCTCCGCCCGGACGGACGCCCAGCGCTTCCACCGGCTCTCCGCCCAGGGCCGGGCGGCGGTCGTCGCCGATCCCGTGCACGCCGCCGAACTGCTGTACCGGGCCCTGGAACTGTGGCGCGGCCCCGCGCTGGAGGGCAGCGGACGGGGCCCGATCTGCGCGCGGGAGGCGGAGCGGCTGGAGGAGAGCCGGCTGACCGCCCTGGAGACGTACCACGAGGCGAAGCTGCGCGGCGCGCGGCACGAGGAGGTCACCGGGGAACTGGAGCGGCTCACGCAGTCCCACCCCACCCGGGAGCGCTTCTACGACCTGCTGATGCTCGCCCTGTACCGCTGCGGGCGCCGGTCCGAGGCCCTGGGCGTGTACGAGCGGGCCCGCCAGCGGCTGCTGAGCGAGGTCGGGATCGGGCCCGGGCCGGCCCTGCGGGACCGGATGGAGTCCATCCTGCTGCGCGAGCCGGGGCTGGACTCCGCCGCGCCGCCGGCCGCACCGGCCCCGCACACCGCCGTGCTGGACCTGGGCGGGGAAATAGCCCGCCTCCGGGAGCGCATCGACGCCATCGGCCGCGAGCAGGAAGAACTCGTACGCCGTTTCACGCTGCTGTCCGAGGGGATCGGAGAAGTTCCGGCCATACGGTGACCGAATAGCATCGGCGGCCGCCGCATAATCGGTGATCCGGCTCGAGATGTACTCCAGTGCTATTCCAGCAGCAGTGGATACGGGCCGGTCCGCAATAACTCCGGAAATACGGCGGCCGAATTCACGCACCCCGGTCACACTCCGGCGAGTTCCGGCAGCACCAGACGGCGCGGAGCGGCCCGACCCCACGGAAATCCGTGGTGCAGGTGGACCGCCGGCGGGCGGGCCGCGTCGACCTCGACCGCCACCGCCGCCAGCACCTCCGGCACCGGCTCCATCTCCAGGAACCGCCAGCGCCGCGCCGAGTCGTCGGCGGGCGGCCGGAAGGAGAGCACGCCCTGGTCCTCGGCCAGGGTGAACACGAACGAGTCGAAGGGCAGGGCGAGTCCGAGGCCCCGCGCCTTGGAGTACGCCTCCTTCAGCGTCCACAGGCGCAGGGCGCGCCGGTCGCGCGGCCGCCCGGGGGCGGCGCGGGCGATCCACTCCTGCTCCTGGGGGGCGAACGTCGCGATGATGTTCTCCAGGCCGCGCTCGCCGCGGTCCAGCCGCTCGACGTCGACGCCGATGCGGTGCTCGCGGGAGACGCCCAGCAGGTTGTAGGCGTGGGCGTGCGAGAGGTTGAAGTCGAGCGTGTCGGCGCCGCGCGGCAGCCCGCCCGCGGGCAGCTGCAGGAACGGGCGCCCGCGCGAGGAGCGCCAGATGATCGCCTCGGCCTCGGGGATGCCGGTCTCCAGCGCCAGCACCCGGCGGACCAGGGCGTGGGCGACGAGGTACTGGCGGCGGTCGCGTTCGAAGAGGAAGCGCCCGGCGACCTCCTGCTCGTGCTCGTCCAGCCAGTAGGAGGCCAGGGTGGCGGCGATCCCTGGGGCGAGGTCCTCGTTGGGACAGAACCACAGGTTCACCGGGCCGGGTCTCTGCTCGTCCGGGCCGTGGGCCCCGTCGAGGGCGACGGCCCCGGCGGGACCGGAAGTCGGCGTGGTCATGCCTGTTCCTCCTCGCCGCCCAGCCACAGCGGCGTGCGCAGGAACGCGGACGCGGGCAGCGGTACGGCCACGGCGCCCGCCCCGTGGGCCTGCTCCAGCGCGGCCCAGTCGACGTCCAGCCCGGACAGCCACAGGCTCCGCACCTGCTGCAGGTGCCCGGCCCGCCACAGTGCGGCGAGGTAGTCGGCCGTCTCGGGCACGGCGCCCATGTCCAGCGGGTCGGAGCCCCCGCCGCGCAGGTCGGCGTACGGGCCGCCGTCCGCCGCGAACCGCTCCAGGGCCGCCACGAGTTCGCCGGTGTCGCCGACGACCGCCGCGAAGCGGCAGTCCATGGCGGCGCGGCCGGTGCGCAGGGCGCGGGTGAGGACGCCCAGTGCCGGCACCGGGCCCGGCCCGGCCAGCAGCTCGGCGAACCGGCGTGCGGTGGCGGTGAGATGGGCGGGGGTGGGCGCGGACAGCACGAACAACTCGGCGGCCGGGGCGGGTGCGGCCTCTGCCGCGGGTCCGGCGGCCCCCGCGTCTGCGGCAGCCCCCACGGCTGCGGCGGCTCCCGCGGCCGGGAGGTACTCCTCCAGGATCACGTGCGCGGCGGAGCCGCCGGCGCCGTGCGCCCCGACGGACGCCCGGCGGGGCGCCGGCTCCCCGCCCTGCCAGGCCTGTGCCTCGGCGCGGCCCGGCCCGGGCACCAGCACCCGGTGGCTCAGCTGGAGCACGGCCCGCGTCAGCGCGGCCGCCGCGGTCACGGCCCCGGCCTCGCCCACGAACGCCCGTACGGAATCGGCGTCCTCGTGCACGGCGACGGTGGAGGCGTCCACCCCGGCCGCCCGCAGCGCCGCGCGCAGCACCCGCTGCCCGGGGGCGGCGGCGTCACCGGCGACGGCCCGGGATCCGCGGCCGGGACCGGCGGCCGGGCCGTCCGCCGCACTGTGGCCGACGGCGCTGCCCCGGATCACGCAGTGGACGGTGTCCCCGTCGGCCAGGGCCCGCGCCAGGGGCTTGAGCAGCAGCGCGCCGACGCCCTCCCCCGCGCCGGGGCGGCGGCTGGAGGGGTGCAGCAGCAGCTGGACGCCGCCCACGAGCGCGGCGGCGCATTCCCCCGCGCGCAGGGCGGCGGCCGCCAGGTGCAGGGCGACGAGCACGGAGGACTCCGCCGTGTCGACCGACTGGCTGGGGCCGGTGAGGCCGACCAGGGCCGAGAACCGGTTGGGCAGGCTCCAGTGGCCGCCGCGGGGCAGCCGGACGGGCCGCTCTCGGGTCCAGGTCCGGGCCGCGAGCAGTGCGTAGTCCGCGGTCCCCGCGCACGTGAACACCCCGACGCTGCGCGGGGTTCCGTCGGCGGAGGCCAGGGCGTCCAGGCGGCCGCCGGTGCAGCCGGCGTCCTCGAGGGCTTCCCACGCCGTCTCCAGGAACAGCCGTTCCTGGGGGTCCATCAGGGCCGCCTCGGCCGGGTCGATGCCGAAGAACTCCGCGTCGAAGTCCTGGACGCGCTCCAGGTAGTGGCCCGGCTCGTCGCCGGGCCGCCCGGCCGGCGGCGCTCCGGCGCTGCCGTGCCCCTCGCGCGCCTGCCGCCAGAACGCGCCGAGGTCGCCGGCGCCCGGGTAGCGTCCGGCGATCCCGACCACGGCGATCCGCTCGGTGGCAGAGGGCCGGTCCGCGGAGGCCCGCTCCCGTACGCTGTCCGGCCGCGGAAAGGCCACGGGCACCGGCACCGTGCCGGCGCCGAGACCACCGGTGCCGAGACCGCCGGCGAGGCCGGCTCCGGCGCCGAGTCCGACTGCGGGTCCGGCTCCGGGGCCCGCACTGCCGCCCGTACCGGGACGGGCGGCGATGCCGGCGCCGGAGCCGGTCAGCAGCGCGGCCGCCTGGGCCCGGTCCAGATGACCGTTCTTGAACCGGGTCAGGACTTCCTTCTCGTCCATCTGGACGCGCTCCTTCTGGAATGGGACGGCTCAGCCGCGACGGGCGAGCAGCACGAGTGCCTCGTCCACGCTGAGCCGGTCCTCGCGGACGGCGTCCAGCAGGACGTCGAGGTCGCCACGGGCCGCGGGACGGGAGGCGAGCTCGGGCGCCCGGACGGGGGCGGCCTCGTGCCCGGAGGCTCCGGTGCGCACGGCGATGTAGGCGGCCATGGCGGCGATGTTGGGGTGTTCGTAGAGCAGGACGGACCGTTCCCGCATACCGAAGGTGCGGTTGACGGAGGCGATGAACTCCGCGCCCACGATGGAGTCGACGCCCAGCGCGTTGAACGGGGCGGTGGCGTCGATGTCCCAGGCGTCGCAGCACAGGATCGCCGCGAGCTGCTCCCGCAGCACCTCGGCGATCCGCTGCGCCGCGGGCGCCGCCGCGAGGGCCGCGACGGGCTCGGCCGCCGCGGGTGCCGTCACCGCGGCCGGGGCGGTTCCCGCGGCGGGGGCGGGAGCGGCGGCGGCCAGGCCCGCACGGGAGGCGAAATCGGCTCCGGAGGCGAAGTCCGCGCCGGGGTCGGTGAACGCGCTCGCGGCCGGTCGGGCCTCCCCGCTGCTCATCGCCCGCTTGACCTCCCGGGCGAAGGACGCCGGCGTGGGGTAGTCGTACAGGTCGGTCGCCCGCACCCGCAGTCCGTACCGGCTGTTGACGACGGCCACGAACTCCACGACCAGCAGGGAGTCGAGCCCCAGGGTCCGGAAGGTCTGCTCGGGGTCGATCTTCTCCGCTTTGATCCGCAGGACGTCGCCGAGCACTCCGACGATGTCGTTCAGCACGTCAGCAGGATGGTCGTTCGTCATCGATTGCTCCTCCATGCCTTCAGTGGCACACGGTCCGGTATCGGTGGTCCGGCGCGCCGCCCGCGGGGCGGACCGGGAGATCGGGTGCCGGCTCCTCGGAGCGGAACTCCCGCACCGCGCCGTCGGGCACCAGCATCGGCAGCAGCAGCGACCACAGTCCGGAGACCCGGCGCTGGAGTTCGGCGTAGGGCATCGCGGTCCCGGCCATCGACTCGATGCCGCAGGCCGCCGCGGCCACCAGCGATTCGACGCTCTCCCAGCGGCTCCCGGTGCGCAGCTCGCCCGCGTCCCGTGCCTGCCGCAGCAGCCCGCAGACCGCCGCGAGCCAGATCTGGTGGAAGTCGGCGAAGGCCTGGGGGAGCCCCGCGCATTCCTTGGTGAGGCGGAAGCTCGCCGGGATCGCCGGCTCCTCCCGCAGCGTGCGGGCCATCCAGTGCGTGGTGTCGACCAGCGTCTGGAGCGGAGAGAGCCCGGCTTCGAGCCGTTCGCGCACCGACTCGTCCAGCAGCGCGCGGCCGCGCAGCTGGACCGCCTCCGCGAGTTCGTCCTTGGAGGCGAAGTGGAAGTACAGCGCCCCCTTCGTCACTCCGGCGAACGCCGCGATCCCCCCGAGCGTGGCGTTCGCGTAACCGTTGCGGTGGAACATCTCGGCCCCCGCGTGCACGAGCTTCCTGCGGGTCCGCTCCGACCTCTCCTGCACCGCGGTTCCTCCTCGGCCCCGACCTGTGGCTGTCCGGTCGCGCGGCCGCACCTCCGGGCCGTCCGCGGCGTGCCGGATGTCGTGTGCGGGCATCTCAGCCCACGCGTACGAGTCGTTCGTTGCCGCTCTCCGCCACCCCCGCCGGGCTTTCGGGGCCCGCCATGAGGATGGAGCGCTGCAGCCTGCGCAGCGAGGCCGACGGCTCGAGCCCGAGCTCGCGCACGAGCACTCCGCGCAGCCGCTGGTAGACGTCGAGCGCCTCGCCCCGGCGGCCGGAGCGGTGCAGCGCCAGCATGAACTGGCCGTGCAGGTTCTCGTGCGTGCGGTACCGGCTGGCGAGCACGGTCAGCTCGGCGAGCAGCTCCCGGTGGCGTCCGATCCGCAGATCGGCCTCGATCCGCTGGTCGAGCGCGCACAGCCGGGTCTCCTCCAGCCTGCGGGTCTCCATGTCGAGCTGGATGCCGCCGTGCACGTCGGCGAAGGCCGGCCCCGACCACAGGGCCAGCGCCTCGCGCAGCAGCCGGGCCGCGCCCGGGAAGTCCCCCGCGTCCATGGCCCGGTAGCCCATGCCGGCGAGCCGGTCGAACTCGCGGACGTCGCTGGTCCCGCCGCCGCTGTTGAGCAGATAGCCGCCGGGCAGCGTGACGAGCACGTCCTTGGCCGTACGCCGCCCTTCACCACCCTCGCCGCCCTCGCCCTGCTCCAGGGCCGTCGCGATGAGGGTCCGCAGCTGCAGCACGTAGGTCTGCAGCGTGGTGCGGGCGCTGCGCGGCGGCGTCCCCGCCCACAACTCCTCGATGAGGGCCGACACCGGGACGACCTGGTCTGCGTGCAGGGCCAGCAGTGCCAGCACCTGTCGCGGCTTGGGGGCGGTAGGCGTTACGGAGACTCCCTGCTCCCGCACCGCCAGTGTGCCCAGTACTTCGATGTCCACGCCGTACTCCCCTGTCCGTGGATAAGCCTGACTCAGTAAAAAACAGGACTGGCGGTTTGTCAATACGAAACCGACCGCGCTGTTTTTATTTCTTAGCCCACCTAACGAACCCTCAAACGCCCGCTTGACCTGCACAAACACACATCGTGCCACCGAGCGCCCACCTCGCAGCCCACTCCGCCTCCCCTCTAGAGCCAGCCTAGAGCGGGCCAAACAAACCAGCAGGTCTTGAACATGAAGAAGCCCCGGCCTTCATGCGGATGCACGAAGGCCGGGGCTCAGGGACTTCCTACAGGGGGCAGGTCCCCTCGGCGTCGAGGACCGCGTGGAGGGCCGCCGGCACGACGGTCGGCAGCAGCAGCCGCCAGAACCGGGTGACAGTGGAGGCGGAGAGCCACTCGGCCTCCCGCACCCCCAGCACCTCGAAGCCCACGGTGGCGGCCACGACAGCGCTCACCACATCGGAAGCGGTGACGTCCGGACGCAACTCCCCCTCCGAGTCGGCCTGTTTGAGCGTCTCCTCGACCCAGCGCCGCCACCACTCGCGCAGATCGGCGTGCGAGGGGCGGGACATCTCCCCGCTCAGCTCGAATCCGGCCCGCAGGACCACGTCCACCCTCAGTGCGCCCGCCAGCCGGTGGGTCACGTCGACCAGGAGCTGCATGCGGCTCGCCCCGAGCGGCAGGACCGCCTCGGTGAGGGCCAGCAGCCGGGCCAGCGCCGCCTCCTCGACCGCGTCGGTCAGCGCCGCCTTGCTGATGAAGTGATGGTGCAGCGCCCCGTTGCTCACCCCGGCCTGCGTACTGATCGCGGTAAGTGACGCCACCGCGAATCCCTCCCGGTCGAAGATCTCGGCCGCGGACCGGATCAGGGCGTCGCGCGTGCGCAGCGCGCGTTCCTGTTTGACCATCAACTGCTCCGTCACTGCGAGGGGTTGCCATGCCTGCGGAAAGGCAGGCAGGCCGGGGAGGCTTCCACGGAGCGGCCGAGGAAGGATCGCGATGGCGCCCCCGGCACCACTTCCCTCACAGTCACACCAGACGATCCCCCGCGAGGCGGCCGGCTCCGTTCTACCACTCTAACAAACCGCTTACGCGGTTTTTGATCGGTATGCCGTCGCTCTTCCGGGTTGGTCACAGGGTGGGCCAGTCCACGGCCACCCTCGACACCTGCACTAGAGAACGACTCGCGCCCCTCTCGACACACAGGCGAAATGAAGGATCCTGATACCACCCCTTGAGTGCACGGAGCGTTCCAGAGGCCCCTGAGCTGGGGGAATCGCAAAAAGGAACAGACCAGTCCGCTTCACCACTAGGCGGAGGCTCGTGTACCGCTAGAAATTAAACCGGTTGGTATGTATCTTTCGAGCCGGGGGGATGCACGCCCCCCACTCGTCAGCGGAGCCCAGGGGGAGCAATGTCTGCGAGCACGTTCCACATCGAACGCCCGGCAATAGCCGCCTACCAGGGGGCCTTCACGGCGGAGGCCCGGCCCTATCCGGCCGCACTCCGCTGTGCCACCCTAACGACCACCGTGCCCAAGGAACTGGTGCACCGGGCGGCCGTGGCCGAGGTCATGCTCACAGGCTGGCACCGAGAGGACGACACCCATTTCCGGGTGGAAGCACAGTGGCCGCGCAGCCACAGCTTCTTCGTCCCCATCGACGGCGAGTACCACGACCCCCTCATGATCACCGAGACGATCCGCCAGGCCGGCGTCCTCCTTTCCCACACCGAGTTCGGCGTGCCCCTGGGCTACCAGTTCCTGGTCCGGGAGATCGGCCTCACCGTGCATCCGGAGCACCTCGAGATCCACGACACCCCGGCCTCCCTGGACATCGAGGTCACCTGCTTCGACATGAAGTTCCGGGGAGAGCGCCTGTCGGGAATGAGCTACGACGCCGTCGTCCGCCGCGAAGGACTGACCGTGGCCACGGGGCGGATCACCTTCACCTGCGTCAGCCCGGCCGTCTACGAGAGGGTCCGCCCCCGGCGGGTCTTCAGCGCGGACCACCGCACGGTCGCGCTGACCGCGCCCACCGCGCCGCAGAACGTGGGCCGCACCTCGCCGGCCGACGTGGTCCTCTCGCCCATCGGCCACAGCAACCGCTGGCTGCTCCGGCTCAACACCCGCCACCCCGTGCTGTTCGACCACCCGGTCGACCACGTCCCCGGGATGCTGCTGCTCGAAGCCGCCCGGCAGGGCGCGGCCGCCGTACTGAACCGGTCCTCTTTCCTCCCGCTCAGCGTCAGAACCCAGTACAAGCAGTACACGGAGCTCGACGAGCCCTGCTACATCGAAGCCCACCGGATCGGCCCCGCCACCCCGGGAGGGGACGAAAGGGTACGCATCACCGGGTATCAGGGTGGAGAGCTCACCTTCAGCTCCCTCGTCACGGCAGCTTCGGACCCCGTCTGATCCAGCGCCGGGAGCTCGACGGGACCGCCACTCGTCGCACAGCCCCCGACCTGTATCTTCTTTGGATTTTTCACCGTCTGCGCCGCTCGCCGAGCTCGCGCTGCCACGGCACACCGCCCCAAAACCACCGGCACCGGCGCGACCTCGCGCACCGGATCGCGTGACGTCCGCCACAAAGGCCCTCTCGGGGGCCCTTGATCGGCAGGACATGCCCAAGTCGGGCATGTGTTGGTTGGCTCCGGGTAGGTCCGCGGTAAGATACGAACTAGACGGTTTGTATACGGAGCCTTTCCCGAGGGTTCGTCAACCATGTGGAGGGCACTATGGCGGAGCAGGAACGGGCCATCCGCACGCGTGGGGCCATCTTGCTGGCCGCGGCAAAGGTCTTCCAGGAGCGCGGCTACCAGACCGCGACGATCTCGGAGATCCTCTCCACCGCCGGGGTGACCAAGGGCGCCCTCTACTTCCACTTCCAGTCGAAGGAAGAGCTGGCGCAAGGGGTCCTCCACGCCCAGCACCAAGACCTCGTCATCCCCGACCGGACGACCAAGGTCCAGGAGATCGTGGACATGGTCGCGCTGCACACCTACCGGCTGCAGACCAATCCCATGGTCCGGGCCAGCGTGCGGCTGGCGATGGACCAGCGCGCGGCCGACCTCGACCGCAGCGGCCCTTGGCAGGACTGGGTCGACGGCGTCCAGGTCAAGCTGGAGCTCGCACAGGCCCAGGGCGAGCTGCTTCCCCAGGTCTCGCCCGCCGAGACCGCCGCCGTCATCGTCGGCGCCTACGGCGGTGTCCAGTCGATGTCACAGGCGGTCAGCGACTACGAGGACCTCGTGGTCAGGGTCTCCGCACTCCTGCGCCACCTGCTGCCCAGTATTTCCCAGCCCTCCGTTCTGCCGTCCCTGGACCTCTCCGAGAGCCGGGGAGAGCGCGTCTACGAAGAGGCCCTTGAGTATTCCAAGCAGCTGGCCGCCGCCGGCTAGGCGAGCGAGGCACGCGCGCACGTGCAACCCTGCCCGGCCAGGCGGAGGTTGACCCCCCGGCTGGACATAAAAATACCGCGTGTCCTGTTCTTTTTCAACAGTGGATCATGAACCGCGCTGTCACGGCATCAGCTCCCGCATCGCCGACGACATCGGGCCGCCCTCGGAGCGCTCCGTCTTGCGCCCTTTGCTGCCCGGTGCCAGGGTCCGCGCGTCCACCGCCTCCGCCGGCGCCCCCGTCGCGTACAGCCCGTCGGGGTCGGTGTCCCGGTCGTGCGGGAGCAGCCAGAACACCCGCCGCCGGAACGTGCCGGAGGAGCGGGAGGGCTTGGCGCCCGGTCCCAGCAGCGCGTACCCGACCATCCGACCGTCCCGGTGGTAGGCGGGCCTGCCGCGCCGGGTCGGCAGCCGGTCCAGGCTCTGCCGGACGTAGTCGAGCCCGCTGATGTCCTCGAGCCAGACGAGGTCCACTTCGTGGACGATCTCGTCCTCTGCGATGAGGGCGCTCATGCTGTCTCCTCGTCCGCGAGCAGGCCGATGCCCGGGTAGTACTTGCGCTGGTTGGACAGGATCATTTCCTTGGGCGAGGCCAGTCCCACCACCTCGCGGACCCGAGCCGCGAAGGCCCGGGACGAGATCGCCGGGGCGCCCTCATTGTGGCACCAGCCCCTGTAGGCCGCGTAGAGAGTGGCCTGCTCGGCCCGCAGCTCGGGGTCGAGCCGGCAGGCCTCCCCGATGAAGCGCCCGGTGTGGTCCTCGGTCTCGGCGTACGCCGTGGTCGCGATGCGGACCCGCTCGGGGCCGGTGAGGTCCTTGTCGCCACCCAGGTAGCGGCGGGCGCCCTCGATGAGCCAGTTGAGGATGCCGGGACCCTCCTGGGTGACGAGGACGTCCGCCAGGTTGTCGATCTTGCGGTCGTCGGAGACGACCCGCTCGAACGGGATCAGCCGCATGCGCCGCCAGAACGCGAACCCGCCCGTGCCCACCTCGGGACGGTGGTTGCCCAGCAGCCACAGCTTGTGCGTCGGCTCGAAGCTGAAGAAGTCCTGGCGCATCCGGCGGGCCTTGATCCGGTCGCCGCCGGTGAGCAGCTTGACCCGGGCCTCGTCGAAGCGGTCGCCCGGCTTCACCTCGCTGCACACGATCACCCGCCGGCCGTGCAGTTCGGCGAGGTCGGTCGGGTGGCCCTCGTAGGGCCGGGCCATCAGGAACCCGGGCGGCGCAGCGTCCGCGTAGTCGCCGAGCAGCTTCATCAGGACGTCCAGCAGGACGGACTTGCCGTTCTTGCCGGACCCGAACAGGAACGGCATCACCTGGGCGCCGACGTCCCCGGTCACGGAGTAGCCGAGCAGCAGCTGCAGGAAGTCGATCATCTGCGCGCCCTCCGGCCCCTCGCCGAAGGTGTCGGTCAGGAAGCGGTTCCAGCGCGGCGTGGGCATCGGCTGCGGCGCCGCCGAGGTGGAGCGGGAGTGGAAGTCGTGCGCGGGGTCGGAGGGACGGATGTGGCCGGTCCGCAGGTCCACCACACCGGCGGGCGTGCACAGCGCGTACGGGTCGGCGTCCAGCCGCGCCGCGTTGAGCACCATGCCGGGCGCGGACTTCGCCTGCGCGAGCATGGCGTTCATCCCGCTGGTGCTGAGCGCGCGCCGGCGGTGCTGCTGGAGCGCCGCCGGGGTGTACACGCCGCGGGGGTCGGTGGTGGCGATGGACTCCGCCAGGTCGCCCGCGGCCCACACCGCGGTGTCGTCCTCGTCGATCTGCCAGCGGGTGCAGTCCCAGCGGAACCAGCCGATCCCGGGGACGTGCCGGTAGTCGTTGGAGTAGAGCTTGACGAACAGCTTGGCGTTGCCGCGGTCGGTGAGCGTGTCGGGCAGCAGCCCGTCCGCCGTCGCCTCGCCGTCGGAACCCGCACCACCGGAGCCCAGCACGGCGGACCCCCGCGCCCCGGAAACCGCGACCGGTTCCCCGCCGGCGCCGGAGAACGCCACGGGCACAGCCGCGGCCACAGCCCCGGACAGGCCACCGGCCACAGCCCCGGTCACCGCCCCGGCCTCCCCCGCCTCCCGCGGCGCCGGAACGGCGGGCTGCGCGAGGATCTGCGCCGCCACCGCCTGCACGTCGAACTCGGAGAGCACCCCCTCCTGCTCCCGGCTCATGCCCTGCCCCCCGGCGCCAGCGGGCGCGCGAGCCCCGCCCGCAGCCCGCCGCGGATGATGGCCCCGCAGCGGCCCTCCTGCCCCGGCCGGGCCCGTTCGGCCTCTTCCCGCAGGGCCCGCGTGGCCGCGGCCTCGGTCAGGTGCCCGGAGGCGACCAGTCCGCCCGCGGTGTAGGCGGCCCGGTTCAGCTTCTCGGAGAAGGCGGCCCCCTCGGGGACGCCCGCGCACGCGGCGACCTCGGCGAGCACGCCCGCCAGGACCCGCTGCGCCGCACCCGAGCCGCCGCCGGCCGCGAGTACGGCCTGCCGGGCCCGGGGCGGCACGGCCCGGGGCCCGGTGGCGGCCGCGGGATCGGGCGCGGCCGCGGCCGCGGGATCGGGCGCCAGGTGCCCCGTGCGCTCCAACTCCCGCGCGAGCCAGTCCGGCAGCGGCGCGGGCTCCCGTACGGGCCCCACGGCGCGGTAGGCGCCCGCGCGGGTCACGGTCCCCGGAGCCACGATGTAGCCGCCGCGTGCCCGTACGTCGACCTGCCAGGCCAGGGCCCGGCCGGAGCCCGAACCGGTCGAGCACTGCCAGCGCCGTCCGCCGCCCTGGTACCAGACGTGCAGCCCGCCCGACGGCGTGCGCACGCGCAGCGTCGAGGCGTCCTGGGCCGGGCTGCAAGCACCGCGCAGGGCGGCCAGCACACCGAGCGTGTGGAAGCCGTTGGCGAGGCCCGTCAGATCGATCCCGGCGGAGATCCCGATGCCGGGCAGCAGCCGGTCGCGGCCGGGCAGTTCCCGCTGGTGCGCGTCGACGTCGATGACGACGAGGTCCGCGGGTCCGGTGGCCACGCCGACGCCGAGATCCGGCCGGGCACCCCACCACTGCTCGATCCGGTCCGCGTCGAGCGTGGCCGCGTGGAAGCCGTGGCACCAGCGGCCCGCCCGGAGGCAGCCGCATCCCGCGCGGTCGTGGCCCGGCGCGCGGCACGCCTCGCAGTTGCCCACGGGCGTCTTGCGGCCGGCGGCCAGCGGATGGACCGGCCACCCCTGCCGGGCACACCACTTGGCAGTCGTCACAGGGAGCCCAGCGACCGGCGCAGTTCTCGTGCACTGCGCTGGGTCGCTGCGGGAATCCCGCAGCTCAGCTGCCATTCACATCCCCCATCAGCGACTGAAGCGACTCAACGCCGAAAAATCAGATTAGCGAAACTCCTGGTAGGCGAGGGGCAGTTGAGCCAGAACAGATGTACGCCTCCCCCAGCCGGGCCAGCGACCGGCCGACCCCCCGCCCAGCGACCGGGTCTCCTCCGGTCGCTGGGCGGGTTGCTCACAGAACACCAGGTCACAGACGTACGCAAGCAACGACAGCGACCGAAGCGACCGAAGGTCCGTATATATGACGCACACACACGCACACACGCACGCGCAGGAATGTCCTCATATACCGAAGACTTGGGTCGCTTCAGTCGCTGAGAAGCCCACTCCACCCCTCTGACCTGGGGTTTCTTCCGTACGTACGGAGCGACCGAACGGGCCCCCGGTCGCTCGCTCCCGGTCGCTACCCACCCGTAGCCCCTCTCCGGGCCTGCCCTAGCCCTCCTGGTCCGGGCCTTGAGCGGACAGCGAGCCGCGGCGGCCGAGCGGGCCCGCCGCGACTCGTTTTCGGCCAAGTCCCCCGCCCGGCCTGCGCCCTGTCCCCGGCCTGCGCCCTGTCCCCGGCCGGAGGCCACCACCCGTGCCCCTCAGCCCGCCTGCGCCCCGGCTTCCCCCGTCAGCAGCAGCTTCTTCTGCGGCTTGCCCATCGCGTTGCGCGGCAGCGCCGCCACGAACCGGACCTCCCGCGGGCGCTTGTGCACGGACAGGTGCGCCGCCACGAAGTCGGTGAGCTCCGCGCCGGTGACTCCCTCGGCGACGACGAACGCGACGATGCGCTGGCCGAGGTCCGGGTCCGGGACGCCGACCACGGCCGCCTCGGTCACCTTGGGGTGGTCCAGCAGCGCGTTCTCGATCTCGCCCGCCCCGATCCGGTAGCCGCCCGACTTGATCAGGTCGATGGAGGCCCGGCCCACGATCCGGTGCACCCCGTCCGACTCGTCCACGGCCGCGATGTCACCCGTACGGAACCAGCCGTCCTCGGTGTACGCGGCCGCGGTCGCCTCCGGCCGCCCCAGGTAGCCGGCGAACAAGGTCGGCCCGGTGAGCTGGAGTTCCCCGATCTCGGCGCCCGGCTCGGCGACGATCCGGGTACGGATCCCGGGCAGCGGGGTGCCGACCGTGCCGGGGCGGACCTCCCCGCCCGCCCGGCCGCTGATGGTGATCAGCGTCTCGGTCATGCCGTAGCGCTCCACGGGCCGCAGCCCGGTCAGCCGCTCCAGGTCCCGGAAGACCGGCGCGGGCAGGGCGGCGCTGCCGGAGACCAGCAGCCGGGCCCCGGACAGCGCGGCGGCCGCCCGCGGCGCCCCCGCGATCCGGGACCACACGGTCGGCACCCCGAAATACAGACTGCCGCCCGCCGCCGCGTAGGCCTCGGGCGTGGGCCGCCCGGTGTGGACGAGCCGGCTGCCGGTGCGCAGGGCGCCGAGCACGCCGAGCACCAGGCCGTGTACGTGGAACAGCGGCAGCCCGTGCACCAGGGTGTCCTCGGCGGTCCACTGCCAGGCGCCGGCCAGCGCGTCCAGGTCGGCGGCGAGGGCCGCGCCGCTGAGCACCACGCCCTTGGGCGCGCCGGTGGTCCCCGAGGTGTAGAGGATCATCGCGGGGTCCTCGGGAGCCGGCTCCTTGCCCGACCAGCCGGGGGAGCGCCGGGCGAAGTCCACGTCGACGAGGGCCGCCCCGGAGTCGCGCAGGATGTGCTCGCGCTCGGCCGGCCCGGCGTCGGGCGGCAGCGGGACGAGCGGCACACCGGCCAGCAGCCC
Organism: Streptomyces sp. NPDC048270; assembly: GCF_040652335.1. NCBI lineage: Bacteria > Bacillati > Actinomycetota > Actinomycetes > Kitasatosporales > Streptomycetaceae > Streptomyces > Streptomyces sp. NPDC048270. Next base: position 39,447 of record NZ_JBEZLV010000037.1, on the reverse strand, counting down.
GCCGACCGCGGCGGCGACGGTCTCCAGCGAGGCCGTCGCGGTCACCGCGAACGCGGGGGCCCCGGCCACGTCGGCCGCGACCGCGCGGGCGGCGCCGAGGAGGTCCTCGTAGGAGGCGGAGCGGCCGGCGACGGTCACGGCGTCCGGCCGGTCCCCGTACGCCCCGTCGAGCGCGGTCAGCATGGTTGGCATGGTCGGCAACTCCCCTTCGTACCTGGCCTGCACGGCCTGCACGCCGCGCCCAGACTACGGCCGGGGATGCCCCTATGATCGGCGGGACTTGACCGTTCGACGACTGCTCGACGAGCGCTCCGGCGCGAGCCGGGCGGGTGCTTCGACGACTGTGGGGGAGACCGACGTGGAAACGGCACGGTTCGCGTCCTTGATCGCCGCGACGATCACGATGGGCCTCGTCAGCGGCCTGTTCTACGGGTTCTCGGTGTCCGTGATGCCGGGCCTGCGGCGCACCGACGACCGGACGGTCGTCGAGGTGATGCAGCGCATCAACGTGGCGATCCTCAACGGCTGGTTCCTGCTCGGCTACGTCGGCTCCCTCGTCTTCACCGGGCTGGCCCTCGCCCTCTGCCTCCCGGCCGGCGGCCGCGCGGTACTGCCCGCCGTGATCGGCGCGTTCGTCTGCTGCGTCCTGGCGATGGGCATCACGGCCCGGGTGAACATCCCGCTGAACAACGCCCTGGAACAGGCCGGCCCGGTCGACCGGATGGCCGACCCGTCCGCCGTCCGCCAGGCCTTCGAACAGCCGTGGGTACGGGCCAACGTGTGGCGGACGGTGCTGTCCACGGCGGCGTTCGGCCTGCTCGCCTGGGCGCTGGTCCTGCACGGGCAGAGCAGCTAGCCCGTCCCGGTGCCTCCAGGCTCGGGAGAAGTCTTACGCTGAACCCATGATCAGCATTTCAACCTGCCGCCTGGAGCCCGTGACCGCCGCGAACATCGACGCGGTGTGCGCGGTGCAGGTGCGCCCCGATCAGGCGCACCTCGTCTCCCCGGTGGTCAAGTCCCTGGCCGAGGCCTACGTGCACGGGGACGTCGCCTGGCCGCGTGCCGTCGTAGACGGCGATGAGGTGGTCGGCTTCGTCATGGCCTTCCTCGACATCCAGTGGAATCCGGCCGCCGACCCCGCCGACCGGCGCTCCGGCATCTGGCGCCTGAACATCTCCCCCGCCCACCAGGGCAAGGGCTACGGCAGCTTCGCGGTCTCCGCGGTCGTCGAGGAGCTCCGCCGCCGCGGCGCGGCCCGCGCCTACGTCACGTGGGACACGGGCCAGAACACCCCCGAGCCCTTCTACCTGGGCCTGGGCTTCCGCCCCACCGGCGAGCTCAGCGGCGAACAGCGCGTCGGCGAACTCCTCCTGTCCGGGGGCCCGTCCGCCTAAGCGGTCTCGGTGAGCACCACGGTGCGCGGCAGCCCGCACGCGGCGGCCGCCGTCGTGGCCGCCGCCCCCGACCGGAACTCCTGCGGGCTGACGCCCCGTACCCGCTTGAAGGCCGCCGACAGCGCGAACGCGCTGCCGTACCCGACCCGGCGGGCCACCGTCGCGACGGTGGCGTCCGGTTCGCGCAGCAGGTCCGCCGCGAGCGCGAGGCGCCAGCCGGTCAGATAGGCGACCGGCGGCTCGCCCACCACGTCGGTGAACCGCCGCGCCAGCGAAGCCCGGGAGACCCCGGTCCGGAGGGCGAGCTCCTCCACCGTCCACCCGTGCGCCGGGTTCTCGTGCAGCAGCCGCAGCGCCGGGCCGACCACCGGATCGCCCTGCGCCCGGTACCAGGACGGGGCGCCCGATCCCGGGGCCGCGAGCCAGGCCCGCAGCACACCGATCAGCAGCAGGTCGAGCAGCCGGTCCAGGACGATCTCCTGCCCCGGCTCGTCCCGGGAGATCTCCGAGGCGAGCAGGGCGATCAGCGTGGAGTCCGCGGCCCCCGCCGGACGGACCACGATCGTGGGCAGCGCGCCCAGCAGCCGGCGCCCGATCTCGCTCGGCGCCTGGTAGGTGCCGCTCAGCATCACCGCCGAGCCCTCGTCCGGGGGCCCCTCGCCCCAGGTCCGCACGCCCAGCAGCATCGATTCGCTGACGTCCTCGCCCGCCCGCGTACTGCACCGCTGGTCCGGCCCCACCAGGATCTGCACCGGGGTGCCCGGGGCGTCGGCCACCGTGTACGGCGCGGGCCCCCGGACGAGCGCCACGTCCCCGGGGCTGATCCGCACCCGCTCCCCCGCGTCGGGCAGCAGCCACGCCGAGCCGCGCACCATCGTCACCACCGACAGCGGGGCCTGGTCCTCGATGCGCATCGCCCACGGCGGGTTGAGGACGGACTTCTGCAGGAAGGCGCCGCGGGCGCTCGGACCTTCGAGGAGGCCGGTCAGCGTGTCCATATCAGGACCGTACGTCCCAGACCCCGGTCGCGGCCGCCTCCCGGGCGAAGTCGGCGAAGTCCCGGGGCTCGCGCCCCAGCACCTCCCGCACCCCGTCGGCCAGGTGCGCGTTGCGCCCGTCCAGGATCAGGGTGAACAGGTCGGCGAACTCCTCCGGCAGGCCGTTCTCGCGCAGCACCGCCCGGTAGTCCTCGTCGGAGACCGGCACGTAGGCGATCTCCCGCCCGGTCACCTTCGACAGCTCGGCGGCGACGTCGGAGAAGCCGAGCAGGCGCGGGCCCGACAGCTCGTACGTCCTGCCGATGTGCCGGTCGTCGCCCAGGGCGGCCACGACCACGTCGGCGATGTCGTCGGCGTCGACGAAGGGCTCGACGGCGTCCGCGGTCGGCAGCGCGATCTCACCGGCGAGTACGGGCTCCAGGAAGAAGCTCTCGTCGAAGTTCTGGTTGAACCAGCTGGCCCGTACGACGGTCCAGTCGGCGCCGGAGGCCTTCAGGGCCTCCTCGGCACGCTGCGCGGCCTCCTCCCCGCGCCCGGAGAGCAGCACCAGACGGCGCGCCCCGGCGGCCACCGCCGCCTCGGCGAACGCGCCGACCTGCTCGGCGGCGCCCGGGAACCCGAGGTCCGGGTAGTAGGTCACGTACACCCGGTCCACGCCCTCGAGCACGGCCGGCCAGCCGGCGGGCTCGTTCCAGTCGAAGGCCGGGGCCCCGCTCCGGGATCCGATCCGGACCGGCCGCCCCTGGGCGCCGAGCTTCTCGGCGACGCGCCGCCCGGTCTTGCCGGTGCCCCCGATGACGAGGGTGGTGTGCTGTGCGGAGCCCTGCGTGGGGTTGTTCGTCGTCTGCGTCATGAGCACAGTCAAGTCCAGCCACCCGAGACGGAACATAGGCGAAAAGCTCAACTCCATACGCGAGCGTCTCACCGCAGCCCGGACAGCGGCCCCGGCTGCTCCTGCTCCGCCACCACCGGTCGTGGACCTCAAGGTTGGTTGAGGTCAAGCAATATGATCATATGGTGGCATGACCACGAAGACTCTCTACCTGCTCTGCTCCGCGGCCCCGCCCGTCTTCGACGTAGCCCATGTGATCGAGGACGCCCAGGCCCGCGGCTGGGACGTCTGCCTGGGGCTCACCCCCACCGCGGCGCACTGGGTGGCCGGGAGCCTCGACGGACTGGCCGCCCTGACCGGCCACCCGGTGCGCTGGCAGTACAAGATGCCCGGGGAGGACGACGTATGGCCCGCGGCCGACGCCCTGCTCTTCGCCCCCGTCACCTTCAACTCGGTCAACTCCTGGGCCCTCGGCCTCACCGACCGCTTCGCCGTCGGCGTCGCCGCCGAGGCCATCGGCAAGGGCACCCCCGTCGTCGCCATGCCCTGCACGAACGCCGCCCTCGCCGCACACCCCCAGTTCGACCAGTCCCTGGCCGTCCTGCGCACCGCCGGAGTCGAACTCCTCTACGGCGAGACCGGCTTCACCCCCGGCCCGGCCGGCCCCGACGCCCCGCCCCACTTCCCGTGGCAGCTCGCCCTGGACGCCGTGACCCGCGCCGCCGCCGCGCCCCAGTCCTGACAGCGGAGCCCGGGCGCCCGCAGGCCTGTCGCCCCGGGACCTACTCCCCCGTCACCCCGTCGATCGCCTCGCGCAGCAGGTCCGCATGCCCGTTGTGCCGGGCGTACTCCTCGATCATGTGGGTCAGGATGTAGTGGAGCGAGTACGCCTGGTCGCCGAAGTGCCCCGTCACGTCCAGGGATTCGGCGGCCTCCACGATCTTCCGCGACCGCTCACAGGACTCCGCCCAGATCCGGAGCGACTCCGCCGGATCCGCGTCCTCGACGTGGAACTCCGTCCACTCCCCCGCCTCGGTCTTCGGGAAGTAGCCGCCCACGTCCTCCCCGGCCAGGACGTTGCGGAACCAGCCCCGCTCCACCTCCGCCAGATGCCGCACCAGCCCCAGCAGGCTCAGCCCGGACGGGGCCACCGCCTTGCGCCGCAACTGCTCGGCGGTGAGGCCCGCGCACTTCATCATCAAGGTGTCCCGCTGCCACTGCAGGACGCTGGTCAAGGTGGCCCGCTCGTCGCCGTCCAGTACCGGCCGGGTCCTCTGTTCGTCGATCATGGGGCGATCATGGCATCTGCCGGAAGAAGGCGCGCACGTCCCCCACGAGCAGCTCCGGAACCTCCATGGCGGGGAAGTGCCCGCCCCGGTCGTACGAGGTCCAGCGCACGATGTTGTCGGTCCGCGCGGCGATGTGGCGCAGCGGGATGAAGTTGTCCCGGGGGAAGTCGGCCAGCGCGGTCGGAGTCCGCGACACCTCGGGCGGCTGCCCGAAGTAGTCGGCGTGCGCCCGCTCGTAGTAGATCCGGGCGGCGGAGCCGGCGGTCCCGGTCAGCCAGTACAGCGCCACGTTGGTCAGCATCTGGTCCCGGTCGACCGGGCAGCGGGGATCGCTCCACTCGGCGAACTTCTCGCCGATCCAGGCGAGCAGCCCGACCGGCGAATCGTTCAGCCCGTACGCGAGGGTCTGCGGCCGGGTCGCCTGGATGTCGGCGTACCCCTGCCGCTCCCGCGCCCAGACCCGGTACCGCTCCCACGACGCGAGGGCCCGCTCCCGCTCGGCCGGACTCAGCGCGGCCAGCTCCGCCGCGCCCGGCGCCTCGGTCGCCCCGCCCCCCGGCAGCAGGTTCAGATGCACCCCGACCACGTTCCGCGGCCGGATCCGCCCCAGCTCCCGCGAGATCGCGGCTCCCCAGTCGCCGCCCTGCACCCCGTACGCCTCGTACCCGAGCCGCTCCATCAGCACCCCGAAGGCCCGCGCGACCCGCTTGAACTCCCAGCCCGGCTCGGTCGTCGGCCCGGACAGCCCGAAGCCGGGGATGCTCGGCAGCACGAGGTGGAAGGCATCGGCGGGATCCCCGCCGTGCGCCCGCGGATCGGTCAGCGGACCGGCGACCCGCTGGAACTCGACGAACGACCCCGGCCAACCGTGGGTCATCAGCAAGGGCCTGGCCCCCGGCTCGGGCGACCGCAGATGCGCGAAGTGCACCCGGGCCCCGTCGATGACGGTGGTGAACTGCGGCCACCGGTTCAGCCGCGCCTCGGCCGCCCGCCAGTCGTACTCCACGCGCCAGTACTCCACGAGCTCGCGCAGCTCGCCGAGCGGGTAGCCGTACGCCCACCCGACCCCGGGCAACTCGTCGGGCCACCGCACCCGCCCCAGCCGCTCGCCGAGGTCGTCCAGCTCCCCCTGCGGCACATCGAGGCGAAACTCCCGCAGCCCTTCCCCAAGATCGCTCATGCCCCTGATGCTAGGCCGCGCCCTCCCCACCCCGTTAACGCCGTTAACGCTCCGGACCGTTAACGCCGTTAACCCCCGTCGACCGCCCCGGACCGTTAACGCCGTTAACGCCGTTAACGCCGTTAACGGCGGGGCGGACAGCGGGGGCGCGCCTGCGGACCGTTAACGCCGTTAACGGTCCGCGCCCGCAAAAAAACCTGTCGACTGGTATTTTTAACGCCGCCCTGCCTACATTGGCCCCCACGGGGGCCGATCCCGCACAACCCTCAGGAGACGCACACGTGGCACGGGCCAGGCAGGAACGGGCGGAGATCACCCGGCAGGCGATCCTGCACGGCGCGGCCATCGCCTTCGACCGCGCCGGCTTCGACGGCACCAGCCTCAGCGACGTCGTCCGGCACGCCGGGGTCACCAAAGGCGCCCTGTACTTCCACTTCCAGTCCAAGGAAGCCCTCGCCCGCACCCTGATGGACGAGCAGTTCCGGGTCTCCCAGGACGTCCCCGCCATCGAGAACCCCGGGCTCCAGACGGTCATCGACCTGACCCACCAGATGGCGTTCGGGCTGCGCACCAACGTCCGCATCCGGGCCGGCATCCGGCTGGTCGTCGAGTTCGGCTCCTTCACCCGCCCCGACCCCGCCCCGTACGACACCTGGATCGACACCTGTGTCAGCTGCCTGACACCGGCCCAGGAACGCGGCGACGTCCTGCCCTCGCTGAATGTGCGCGTCGTCTCCACCTTCCTGGTCGGCGCGTTCACCGGCATCCAGGTCGCCTCGCACGTCCGCAGCGGCCGCGAAGACCTCCACGACCGCGTCCTCGATCTGTGGAACCTGGCGCTGCCCGGGATCGTCCCTGCGGACAGGATCCCCCAGTTCGATCCGGCGGGCTCGCCCGAGTGCCGGGCCGAACTCGCTCTGCCCGCCTGACGGCGACTCCAGGGCGGCCTCGCACACGCCGTGGTGAACCACGGGGGTGCTCGCTACGGCGTGTGCGAGGCCGCCCTGTCGCGCATCCGGAACCAGAAGCGCGCCATTTCGTTAGCAAAACCCAAGCGTGGCGCTCACGCGCACCCCTGAACGTTAGTAAAGTCCCTCCCATGACTTCGCCCTCGTCTCAGAGCGACCGAGAGAAGGTCGTCTCCAAACTTCCCCCGTGGCTGCGCCAGGAGTTGAAAATCCGCACCGCCCAACTGCGGGTGGACATCCAGGACGCCGTCCACCAGGGGATCAGCCACTGGAGCGCGCTCGCCTCCGCCCCCTCCCCCGTCGACACCTCCGGCGCCGAATCGTTCTCCACCTGGCTCCCCGCAGGCCAGTGGGAGTCCTTCCGCACCGACTCCAAGCACCGCGGCGTCTCCCTCATCCAGGGACTCGCCCAGGCCGTCAGCCTCTGGCTGGAGCTGAACCCGGCCCCCACGGTCAAGCGGCCCTCCGTCGTACGCCGCATCATCGTGTGCAACCAGAAGGGCGGGGTCGGCAAGACCGCCATCACCGCCGGCACGGCCGAGGCCCTCGCCGAGGACCCCTCGACCCTGCACCCGGTGCGCATCGCCCGCCAACTCGCCCGCCTCACCGCGGACGAGGAACAGCAGCCGGACCCGGCGCCCACCACCCCCCTGGACCTGGAAGACCTCCCGGGCCTGGGCATGCGCGTGCTGCTCATCGACTTCGACCCCCAGGGCCACCTCACCAAGCAGCTCGGCCAGCAGCCGCTCCCCATCGGCGGCGACAGCCTCACCTGCCACATGGCCGGCGAGGCCAAGGGCCCCCTGGCCGACCTGATCGTCCCCATCGCGGACGAGCGCTTCGGCGACCGGCTGCACATCCTCCCCGCCTGCACGGACGCCTTCCTCCTCGACGTCCGCCTCTCCACCGTCCGCGCCCGCGAGGCCGCCCTCGAACGGGCCCTGGCCCCCGTCGAGTCCGACTACGACGTCATCCTCGTCGACTGCCCCCCGAGCCTCGGCCTGAGCATGGACGCCGCCATCTACTACGGGCGCCGCCGCGACGCCGAACAGCCGGGCGCCTCCGGCGCGCTGATCGTCGTACAGGCGGAGGACTCCTCGGCGGACGCCTACGACCTCCTCACCTCCCAGATCAACGATCTGCGCGACGACCTCAGCCTCGACATCGACTACCTCGGCCTCGTCGTCAACCTCTACGACGGCCGCCGCGGCTACATCGCGACCTCCTCGCTCCAGGCCTGGATGGACATAAAGGATCCGCGGGTCGTCGCCATCGTCCCGGACCTCAAGGAACAGCGCGAAGCCGTCCGCGTGAAGCAGCCCCTCTTCGTCTACGCCCCCAAGGGCGACCAAGCGGTCGCCCTGCGCGCCCTCGCCCGGGAGATCTCATGAGCAGCAAGGCCGACAAACTCGGAGTCTCGGCATCCTTCGCCCGGGCCCAGCCGGTCGGCGTCAGCTCCCGCCGCGCGGCGATCGCGGAGGCCACCGGCGCACCCACCTCCGGCGTGGTCCCCCCGTCCGAGGTGCCCATCGAGGCCCTCGCCCACAACCCCTTCAACCTCCGCGAGGACCTCACGGAGATCGACGAGCTGGCCCAGTCCCTCATCGCCCGCGGCCAGCTCCAGCCCCTCGCCGTCGCCACCCGCATGGCCTTCATGGAGGCCCATCCGGGCGCCACCGACGGCCTGGGTCGCGCCCCGTACGTCGTGATCGACGGCAACCGCCGCCTGGCCGCGGCCCAGCTGGCCGGCCTCAAGACCCTGCACATCCACGTGAACGACGCCCTGTCCGCGTCAGCGGCGGACATCCTCGAGTCGGCCCTGATCGCCAACGTCCACCGGGTGGACGTGGCGCCGATGGACCAGGCCCGCGCCCTCCAGGAACTCGTCGACGTCCACGGCTCCCAGGCCCAGGTCGCCAAGCGCCTCGGCAAGACGGCGGCCTGGGTCTCCCAGCGCCTGACCCTCCTGAACCTCACCCCCACCCTCCAGGAGAAGGTGGAGACGGGCGAGCTCAAGGTCGAACCGGCCCGCCGCATCGGCCGCCTCCCCCAGGAGGCCCAGGAGGCCGCCGCGGAACAGACGATCAACACGGTCAATCCCCCCCGCCAGCGCACCCCCCACCCCGTTAACGGCGTTAACGCCGTTAACTCCCCACCCACCCCCTCCACTCCCCCCACCCCCGCCCCCACCCCCCGCATCACGATCTCCACGATCTCCCCGGAGACGATCGCGGACGCCCTCACGGCACACCTCACCCCGGACGACCTCAAGGCCGTCACGGAACTCCTCATGCAGCGCATCTGAGGGCACCACCCACGCCGGGGGCGCTGACGGCATTAACGCCGTTAACGCCCCCACGTGTGTTTCATGTGCGTTCAGCGGTGCGATTCGCATAGGCTGCCCTCCGGAGGTACCCATGCCGAACGAACAAGAGAGCCTCTTCGCAGCGGTCGACGCACTGCTCGAGGAAGCCGCCCAGGACCCGCTCCCGCACCCGGACGAACGCAAACGCCTCCGCGAGGCCGCGGGCCTGAGCCAGGACCAGATCGCCAAGGCCCTCCTCGTCCGCCGCGAAACGGTCACCTCCTGGGAAACGGGCCGCACCGCCCCCCGCCCCCCGAAGCGCGCGGCCTACGCCCGCCTCCTGGAGGGCCTCTCCACCCTCCACCCCGTTGACGCCGTTAACGCCGTCAACGGCGAAACACACCCGCACTCCCCCACCCCCATTAACGGCGTTAACGCCGTTAACACCGGGACACCCCCGCAGCCCTCCCCCGCCCTTAACGGCGTTAACGGCGTTAACGCCGTTAACGGTGAAGCCCCCCCGGCCCCGAGCACTGAAGCCGAGCCCCCCTCCCCCGCCCCCACGGGCGCCGGGGCGCAGCCCCCAGCCCCCACCCCCGGCCCGGAGGGCCAGCCCTCCCCCCCGGGGTCTGGGGCGGAGCCCCAGTTTCGGGAAGGGGCGGGTAGGGGAACAGCGCCGCAGGCCCCCGCCCCCCACCCAGCCCCAGCCCCGGTACCGGCACCAGCCCCGGCCAAGGCACCGGCCCCGGCCCCGGCCAAGGCCGCCAAGCCCCCCACCCCCCCGGGAGGCCACGGCCCCCTGGCCGTCCTCGACGGCACCGGCCAAGCCCACACCACCGGCGGCCTCATCCTCGACCACCCCGCCAAGGACCTCCCCGCCCTCATCACCTGGGCCCTCGGCCCCACCGCGGACCTCCGCTCCCCCCGACTCCACCGCAACGGCCGGGACGGCGACCCCCTCCTCGTCCTCACGGCCCCCGCCGTGGAACAGCTCGGCCTGCCCCTCGCCCTAGAGGACCGCCGCGGACTCCGCCTGCCCGACAACCACCCCGTCATCAAGCAGCTCACCAAGGCCAAGTGGCAGCTCACCCGCCGCGGCTTCGGCCCCTGGGCGCGCATCTACCGGCCGGCCACCCCCACCACCGGCCGCCAGTGCGTCCAGCTCGCCGTCCTCCCCTGGGGCGCCCTCGACCCGCGCGCCTGGGGCGAGGACACCGCCGACCTCCCTGCCCCCGAACTCGCCGCGCTCCTCACCACCTACGCCACCCGCGTCCTGACCCCCCGCGGCTCCACCGCCGTCACCGGCCTGGAGCTCATGACGGCGCTGCGTCCCCCCACCCGCGCCGCCCGCAACCCCGCGACCAACACCTGGGAATCGGCCCCCGTCGCCGGCTCCCTCACCCACCCCGTCGACCCCGCTCCCCCGGAGGCCCCCGACGAGCACCCGGTGGTCGCCGCCCTCTACCCGCGCTCCCACCAGCGCACCCCGGACCAGGTCCTCGACGAGGAGGCGTACGACTGGATCCGCGACCCGGAGCTCCTCACCGACGCCGAGTGCGCCCGCACCCACGCCGTCGGCATCGACGTGAACATGGCCTTCGCCGCCGCCGCGAACCGCCTCACCGTCGGCCTCGGCCCCGCAACGCACCGTACGAGCCCCCGCTTCGACCCGAAGACCCCCGGCTGCTGGCTCGCCGACCTCTCCTCCCTCCGCCTCGACCCCCGGCTGCCCAGCCCCTTCACCCCCCACGGCAAGCCCCCGACCGGCCCCGCCTGGTACGCCACCCCGACCCTCGCCTACGCGCAGGAGCTCGGCCACGAGGTCCACCCCGCCGAGGCCTGGCTCCGCCTCGACCACGGCCCGTACCTCGACGCCTGGTACACCCGCCTGCGCGACGCCTACATGGCGACGATGGCGGACCTCGGCATCACCCCGGCCCTCACCGAGGAGGCGTTCCTCCAGGCGATGGAGGCCCGCGCGGACCACCACAGCCCCGTCCCCGCAGCGGTCCTCTCGGCGATCAAGTCCACCGTCAAGGGCGGCATCGGCAAACTCCGCGAACGCCCCCAGGGCGCCGGCTACCGCCCCGGCGAGCGCTGGCCCGCCCTCGAACGCCCCACCTGGCGCCCCGACATCCGCGCCGCGGTCATCGCCACGGCCCGCGTCAACATGCACCGCAAGATGAACAAGCTCGCCACCACCGCGGGCCTGCACCCCATCGCGGTCCTCTCGGACTGCGCCGTCTACCTCTCCGACGGCCCCAGCCCCCTGGACTTCCTCCCCCGCACCCCCGAGGGCAAGCCCCTCCCCGGCGGCTTCCGCATCGGCGTCAGCCCCGGCATGGTCAAGCACGAGGGAACCCAGAGCCTGCTGTGGGCCGTGCAGATGCTCGACGAACACCTCAACCCCGCCCGCCACATCAAGGGCCACGACGCAGCGGCAGACGGCGAGTAACCCATGCCAGACGACATCTCCGACAGCCTGACCAAGGCCGACACCCTGCACTTCACCCGCCCGATCCCCAAGTCGGCGGGAGCCCAGGTGCGCTTCCTGCTGAAGCAGCTGAAGACCACGCGAGCGGTCGCCTCGGCCCTCGGCATCTCCCAGCGCACGGTCGAGCGGTACGTCAAGAACCAGATCAGGCAGCCCAAGCCCGAACTCGCCGCCCGCCTGGAGGCCGAGGTACGCAGGCGCTGGCAGCCCCTGGTCCGCAAGCGCGCCCGCGCCAGGGCCGCGTCCACCACCGGGCTGGTCATCGAGACCCGCGCCCGCTTCGGCTTCACCGCCGCCCCCGGCACCACCGACGACGGCCGCATGCGCCGCATCACCCAGCACCTGCCCCCGGAGTACGCGGCCCGCCTCTTCGCCGCCCAGGAAGCCGGCGCCGCCGAGCCCCGGCTGCGCCAGATCGCGGCCGAGGCCCTCCAGGAGATCTATTTCAAGGACAACGGCGCCCGCGCGTCGAACCTCCTGGTCGAGTTCACGGACATCGACTACGTCGACTTCGCCTTCTGAGGGACCGAAAGGGTCCGAAGGGACTCAAGGGACCGAACTTCGCCATTACCTTCGAACAATTCCGGCCACCCCGCCCACCTCAACCCGGAGGAACCCCGGCAACCACCGAAAAGCCCCCCACAGGGACCGAAGGGACCAGAGGGACCAAAAGCCCGAACTCAGGCAACAGTCGGCGTGGACAGCCCGCGCTGCGACCGCTCGGTCTTCCTGCCGACCTGCCTCGGCTCGATCGTCCGCGGGTCCACGGCCTCGCCCGGCGCGCCCTCCCGGTACAGCCCGTGCGGCTCGGCGTCCCGGTCGTGCGGCAGGAGGTAGAAGACGCGCCGCTTCTGCAGACCGCTGTCGGGGTCCGCCTCCGCGGTGTCACCGAGCTCGGTGAAGCCGATCATGCGGCCGTCGCGGTGGTAGCGCGGCTTCCCCCGACGGCGAGGAGTCTTGTCCAGGGCCTGGCGCACGTAGTCGAGCTCTGCGGGATCCTCCAGCCACACCACTTTGTCCTCGTGGGCGAGATCGCTTGCTGTCAGTAGCGAGCTCATGGCCTGGGTCCTTCCTCGTTCACGTCGGCCCTTTCGGGCCCCTGGTTCCTCCACGCCGCGAACGGCGCCGATTCCGGTATGCGACAGGGCCCTGCGGGCCACAGCCGGCTGGTGGGTCTGTTCATCGTCCTTGTCCATCGTAGGCGTGCCCGTCCCGGGGCGGGGGCACACGTCGGCCAGTCAGGTCGTGCCTGCCCTGTTCGCCTCGCGCGGCGTCGGCTCTTCGTCGGCGAGGAGGGCCAGGCCGGGATAGAACTTCTGCCCGTTCGAACGGAGCATCTCATTGGGCGAGGCGACACCGACCTCGGCGCGGATCCGGGTGGCGAACGCGCGGGTGGTCGCAGGACGCAGGCCCTCGCCGTCGAGACACCAGGCACTGTAGGCGCGGTACAGGGCCCCCTGCTCGACCTTGAGGTCACGGGGATCGGGAAGGTCCGCCCCCGTGGTGCAGCATTCGGCGAGGAACCGCCCGATGTGGTCCTCGGTCGTGGCGTACGCCTGGGTGGCCGTACGGACCACGCTGGGCCCGGTCAGAGCCGGCTTGCCGGCGAGATAGGCCTTCGCTCCCTGGATCATCCAGTGGAGGATGCCCGGACCCTCCTCCTGGACGAGCGCCTCCGCCAGGTTGTCGATCTTGCGGTGGTCGGGGACGACCTTCTCGAAGGGGATCAGCCTGATCCGCCGCCAGAAGGCGTGCCCGCCGGTGCCGACCTCCGGACGGTGGTTCCCCAGCAGCCACAGCTTGTGCGTCGGCTCGAAGCTGAAGAAGTCCTGCCGCATGCGGCGGGCCTTCAGCCGGTCACCACCCGTCAGGAGCTTGACGCGGGCCTCGTCGAACTTGTCGTGCGGCTTGAGCTCGCTGCAGACGAACAGGCGCCGGCCGTGGAGCTCCGTCAGCTCGGTGGAGTGCTCGTTGAACTTGCCGCGCTCCATGAGGAAGCCCGGCGGGGCCACGTCCGCGTAGTCGCCGAGGATCTTGATGACCACGTCCAGCAGGGCCGACTTGCCGTTGGCGCCGACCCCGTAGAGGAAGGGCAGGACCTGCCCGCCGACATCGCCGGTGATGGAGTAGCCGAGCAGGAGATGAAGAAAGTTGATCATCTCCTTGCCCTTGTCGTCGTCGCCGAACGTCTGGTCGAGGAAGAGGTGGAACCGGGGCGTCGGCATGGCCTCCGGCGCCAGATGGGTGGCGCGGGAGTGCAGGTCCCGGGTCGGGTCGGGCTTGTGCAGATCGCCCGTACGCAGGTCCACCACACCGGCCGGGGTGCACAGCGCGTACTTGTCGCCGTCCAGGGTGTCCGGGTCCAGCGCGAGTTCGGGGGACGCCTTCGCCTGGGTGAGCATGGCCTTCACCCCCGAGGTCGACATGGCGCGCTTGCGGTGGTGGGCCAGCTCCCGGTCGGTGAAGAACCCGCGCGGGTCATGGCCCGGCAGGTCCTCCGCCATGTCGCCGGCCGCCCAGATCGCGGCCTTCTCCCCGCCCGTGCGCTTCCAGCGGTACTCGTCCCACACGTACCAGCCCAGTCCCTCCACATGCCGGAACCGGTTGTGGTGGAGGTGGGCGAACAGCTTGGCGTTGCCGCGGTCGGTCAGGTTCTGCAGCAGCCCCGACGAGATGAAGTCGCTGCCCCCGCCCGCCGGCGGGGCCCCGCTCTGCTTCTGCTGCGCGGGCAGCCGCCTGCCGGGCGCGGCTTCCGTGGTGAACGCGGCGAGCTGTTCGGCCGCGGCCTGGGCGTTGAACCCCGTGCTTCCGGCGCTGCTCATGGGCGTTCCTTGGGGTGGATCGGTCGGTCTCTTCCGGCGCGGAGCCCTGCCTCGACGATGAGGACGTTCCGGCGCGGCTGGTGGGGTCGTGCGTGGTCCGCGGCTTCCAGGAGCAGGCCCCGGCACTCGTCGGCGGTGAGATGGCCCGCGGCGACCAGCCCCCCGGCGGTGAAGGCGGCCCGGTTGAGCTTCTCGCTGAACGCGGTCCCCTCGGGGCTGGCCCCGCAGGCCCGCACCTCGTCCAGCAGGGAGCCGAGGACGCGCTGTCCGCCCCTCCGGGGCCGCCGCCCCCGCGAACGCCCCTCAGAAGCCCTCTCAGGGCCGCTCACGGACGCCGTGGGGGCCGCGGGGGCCGTTTCCACCGTGTGGCCGGTACGGGAGAGTTCGGCGGCGAGCCACAACGGCAGGGCGGCGGGCAGCCTGGCCCCGGGCAGCGGCTCGTAGACACCCGCGGCGGTGCGCGTCGTCGGAGCCACGATGTAGCCGCCGACGGCACGGACGTCGACCTGCCAGGCGAGCGCCACCTTGGAACTCGAGCCGCTGGAACACCGGAACCCCGGGCCGCCCCGAGGCGCCCGGTACCAGATGTGCATGCCCCCGGACGGTGTGCGCACCCGCAGGGTCGAGGTGTCCTCGCAGGGATGGGGCCGGGAACGGTACGCGGCCAGGAGCGCCAAGGTGTCGAATCCGCTCTGCAGTCCGGTCAGGTCGACGCGGTCGTCGATGGGGATGCCGGGCAGCAGCCGCTGCCGGTCGGGCAGGGTCGCCGTGTGGGCGTCGACGTCGATGACCACGAGTCCGGCAGGGCCGCAGGACACCCCGATGCCGAAGCCCGGCTCGGTCTGCCACCACTGCCGCAGCGTACGGAGGTCCGTGGTGGCCGCGTGGAACCCGTGGCACCACCGGCCCTGGGCGGGGCACAAGCAGTCCTGCGGGGAGTGCAGGCTCCCCCGGCAGTCGGCACAGTTGGGGGCCGGCGTCTTGGTCCCCGGGGCCAGCGGGTGCACCGGATAGCCCCGCGCGGCCATCCACGTCGCCACGTCCAGTGCCGTCCCGCCACTCACACCTCGTGGCGGATGCTCGGAATAGACGGGCACTGGCTCTTCCTTGACGCGCGGTTAGGGACGGTTCCTCCCGTCCCGGACCCTGCACCTCAGGGACCAGAGGGACTGAAGATTCACTATCTCGGAGATTACCGCAGAGCTCCCGGCCACTCGGGCTCGACGTCCGCTGTATCGAGACTTGAGTCCCTTCAGTCCCTCGGTCCCTGAGCTTCTACGCCGCCATGTCCCCCCGGCTGCTCTCTTCCGTCGCCATCCCCTCCCGGGCGTGTCGCACTCCTGCCCCTCCCGCCCACTTCCGCAAGAGCGCGTCCCCACCCCCCACCGATGACCCGATATGCCCACATCTGCCCCCAGGTACTGAAGCTCCAGACCCTCGTTCAGTCCCTGCGCATTCAGTCCCTGGACAAAGATGCAGGTCAGGGCCTTGTAAGCCAAATCTCAGGGACTGAAGGGACTCAGAATCACTACTTCCAGTCCTCAGGTGTGTGCGTGTATGCGCGCGTATATAAGAAGACTGCATGTGCATATGTGGCTCATAACTACGAAGTTGAGTCCCTTCAGTCCCTGAGTCCCTGCCCGCACCACGCTGACCTGCAGGTTTATGCAGTGACTGAAGGGGCAGGGACCGAAGGGTCCGAACCGGCCTTCAGCCCCTAGCCGGGGAGGGAGCCCCGAGGGAGGGGCCGAACCCCCTACAACCACGCAGGGACTGAACGCTGACGGAGACCGCTGCACGGACCAGGGACTGAGAACCCCGCGCGCGACCCCCACCGCGCACAGAGACACCTGCCGACACCGCGCCCCCGGACGACCCCACCGGTATCCGTAAGCCCCTGACGGCATCCACCCGACCCCGGCCGATCACCGGAGCCGCATCCCTAGCGGCCACCGGACCTCAGGCGACGGCCATTCGCTTCCGGTACCACGGAGCCGCCTCGTCCAGGCAGTCGAGCGGCCCTGGTCCGGGCGGGCAGCCGGCCGCCTCCCAGATCCCCGAGCTGTCGTACCAGTGGTCCTGCGCGAGCATCCAGAACTGGCGCGGGCTCATCCGGCTGCCCGAGGCCGCCAACCGCTCCAGGCACTCGGCCTCGGAGAGGTCCTGGCCCACTGGAGGCAGGATCCCCCGCCTGGCCAGCGCCCCCACCAGAGCGGCCGTGCGCACCGGCTGAGGATGACTGGCGTGCCAGACGCTCCCGCCGCCCGGCCCGTGGCCGAGCGCGAGGCGGACGATGAGCCGGGCGAGGTCATGGACCGCCACCAAGGACAGCAGCGCCCGCCCACCGCCCCACATGGCCCCTGTGGCCTCCAGCAGCTGAGCCAGCCCGGGCACGACCCACCGGTCGCCGGGCCCGATCACCAGACTGGGACGGAGGACCAGTGCCCCCGCGGCCAACGCGGGCCCCTCCCCCGCGAGACGCGTCCGGCTGGTGGCTGAGACGGGTGCCGGAACGACTCCGTCCACCGGGATTCCCCGGTGGGGCCCGGGTCCGTAGACGGCTGCGGTGGACAGATGAACGATCCGCCCGACACCGGCGCTGCGCGCGTGCGCCATCAGCGCCGCGGTCCCCTCCGTGTTGACGGCGGCGCACTGCCGCTCGTCGGAGCCGATCGCCGAAGCCAGGTGGAGCAGGACGTCCGCTCCCTCACAGCTCTCGCGCAACGACCCGGGATCGGACAGGTCCGCCCGGACCCATTCGTCGGCAAAGCGGGCCTCCCGGGAGGCCCGACGGCCCGCCACCCGCAGGTGCAGCGGGCCGGAGCCCGGCTCCTCACCCCGGGCCCGGGTGAGTTCGGCCATCACGGCCGTACCGATGAACCCGGTTGCGCCGGTGATCACCACTCGGCGTGGCACTGCACGCTGCTGGCGCGGCTCGTTCATCGGTATACCGCTCATCTCGAAAAACCGGACGTCCGGGATTTTACTGCTGGAGGATCCGTAGGCTTAGTCGACAATCGGTCAGGCAATCGGCCACGAGCTCACGAGGCTCCGGTCCAGAACGGCGCTTACCTTGACGTACTCCCCCACACCGCCGCCCCCCGCCCTGCAGGCGCAGTCCGGGGCGCACACCGCCGGAGGCCCGCTGGCCGGCCGGACGGCGCTGGTCACCGGTGCCAGCCGCGGCATCGGCCGCGGCATCGCCGAACGCCTGGCCTCCGACGGCGCCCTCGTGGTCGTCCACTACGGGCAGAACACCGCCGCGGCCCACGACGTCGTGACCGCCATCCGGGCAGCCGGCGGCAACGCCTTCCCCCTCCAGACCCTCCTGGGAGCCACCGGCGACGCCCAGGCCCTCTACACCGCCCTCGACTCCGAGCTCGCACGGCGCGGCCTTGAGCCCGGGTTCGACATCCTTGTCAACAACGCCGGCGTCAGCGGCTCGGCGAGGATCCACGAGGTCACCCCGGAACTGATCGACAAGATCTTCTCGGTCAACGTCAAGGCGCTCCTCTTCGTCATCCAGGAAGGCCTTACCCGCATGCGCGACGGCGGGCGGATCATCAACATCTCCTCCGCCGCCACCCGCATCGCCTACCCGAAGTCCGTCGTGTACTCCATGAGCAAGGGCGCGATGGAAACGCTCACCCTCGCCCTCGCCAAGGAGCTCGGGCCCCGCGGCATCACCGTGAACACGGTCGCCCCGGGCTTCGTCGCGACCGACATGAACGCCAAACTCCGCACCACCCCGGAGGAAGTCGCGGACCTGGCCCGCCTGTCGGTCTTCGAGCGCATCGGCGCACCCGTGGACATCGCCGGCATCGTCGCCTTCCTCGCCTCGCCCGATTCCCAGTGGATCACCGGCCAACGCCTCGACGCGACGGGCGGCTCCCAACTCTGACGGTGCCCGGACGCAACCACGGGCCGGTAAGCGGCATCGCCGCGCATTCCTGCCCTAGGTCCCCGATCGACGTTCTAGGCTCCGGCCATGACAACTGCCCAGTGGTACGTCCTCGTCGAGGAGGACACCCGGACGACGAGAAGCGCCGAAGGCGTCGTCTTCAAACTGCACCGCTGGACCCTGGCCGCCGGCCACCCCGTGGACGGCCCGGAGGAACAGGCCCTCGCCATGGCCGAGGACGCCGCCCTGAACCACCTGCCGTCCTTCCTGGCCGCCTACGCGAACCCCGGAGACATCCCGGCCCGACAGGCCTTCCTCACCCCCGACGGCTCCTGGCTGGTCCACCTGAAGCAGCGGCACCGCGAGTGCCACATCCGCGTGAGCACCGCCCGCCTCGTCCACACCCGAGAAGAGACCCAGGCGGCGCCCCCGCCGGCAACCCTCAAGGACAAGCTCCGCCGCGCCCTGCAACGCCCCCCCCCCGCCACAAAGCCGCCCACAAAGCCGCCCACACCCCCGACCCCTCAACAGGACCGGGCGGAATGAGCCCCGACCGCCCCGCCCTGGACCAGCTCGACGCACACCTGGAAGCACTGTGGGACGGCACGCACCCCCCACCCCTCCCCCATGCGCCGGTCCGCCGTGCGGCGCAAGAAGAGGACGAGCTCGCCCCCTGGACCCTCGACCGGCTCCGGCACGTCCCCCGCGAGCCGAAGGACGCCTTCGCCCGTCAGATCGGCGATCTCCTGGCGGAGTTCCGCACCCGCCGCTGCCCCTGGAACGAGGCGGCCCTGCGGTTGCTCGACGACCCTTACACCTTCGTGGCCACCGGCCCCCGGCGGCACGAGGACTGGGCGCACGACGTCCACGCCGTGATGAACCGGTCGGTCCCCGACCCCAGGGGCTGGCTACGCCTGGACGGAGACCGCACCAACGCCGCCCGCCACACACTGCCCGCCTACCCCTTCGACCCCCCGGACCCCTCGGACCTGCCCCAACAGCTCTACCCCCTGGAGCCACAGGCAGCGGCCGCCGCGCTCGCCATCATGGCCGAGGAATGGCAGGCGGAACCGGCCCCCGTCCGCTCCCGCCCGAACCTGGACGCCGTGCTGACAGATGCCCGCACCCTCCTCGACCGGTACGGCCCCACCGCGCGCTACTGGACCAACGCCACGTCCGCCGCCACCACCCCGGCCCCGGACTTCATCACAGCGGGCCTCCAGGGAACCCGATCCCACCGCTTCCACACCCCGGCCTACCTCAACGGCCTCGACATCTTCGAGGACCTGGGCCTCATCGTGGTGACCGACGACGAGGTGGGCGTCTTCTGGTTGGTGGGCGTCGTGTGATTTTCAGTGGGTGGCGTCTGTTGTTTGCACCGGGTGTATGAGGCGTTTTTGCTGGTAGTTGGGTTGGGTGGGCTCGTGGGGATGTCGTTTTCTTGGTGAAGGTCGCTGTCGTTTTCCGGTGAAGGTTGCCTGTCGTTCGTGTAGCGCGTGAGGTCAGTCCTGCTGCAGGGCCTTGGCCTTGGCGCTGATGTGTTGTACCTGGGCGGAGGTCGGGTGCCGGATGTCCCAGATCAGCTCGGCCGCGTCGGCTGCCGCTGGGTTCTGTGGCGGGGTCTGGTCCGGCGGTTCGATACCGGTCAGGGCGGCCAGGTCACGAGTGGGGATGCCGAGCAGGGTCGCGAAGTCGGCCAGGAGGCCGGGGGTTGTTTCTTTGCGGCCGTGGCCTATTGCTCCGATGGTGGCTGCGGCGAGGAGCCGGCCCGTGAGGTGGTAGAGGGTTGTGGCGGAAGCTGTCCAGTTCAGGTTCCGGTTGCCGAGCATGTGTACGAGCAGCGCGGCGTGGCTTGGTTGGTACTGCTTGTGCGCAGGCGGTGGCGGAGTCGGCTGTATCTGGTTGTGGCGGGGCAGTGACTGGGCGAGCTGACTGAGTCGTCGTCTGCGGTCTGGCGGGAGGGCCGTGGCGTACCCAGCGAGCGAGGGGATCTGGCTGCTGGCCTTTCTGTCGAAGGGGGCCAGCTCGTCCGCTACCGCCATTCCTGCGATGACGAAGAGGTCCGCGGTGTGCCGATTCAGCGCGGGTGCAAGCCGTCGGAGCAGTGGCGGTCGGGGTACGGCGCCGTCGAGTACTGCCTGGAGCTCGGATTCGGTTACCCCGGCCCGTTCGGACAGGTCGCTGATGCCGAGTTTCCGGAGGTCTGACAGTCGCACTAGGAGTGCACCGAAGCCTGGATGTCCTGTCACGCCGCCGGCGTAGTGAGGTGATCACATTCGTACGGCAACTCCGATCCTCTCGTTTCGCTCGTTTGTGTTGGCCTGACCGGCGTGTCGGGATGGACAGCCTCGGGTGTGGACAGCCGCATGGCGCGGGGTTCCGGCTGGGGGGTGAGGGGTGTCCGATCAAGTTCCTGCCGGCGAGGACGTGTCGCGGTGGCGGTCGGGTGTGGGGCGTGAGGGGGCGATGGCGCGCCTGATGGAGCTGGATTTACGGGGTGAGCTGACCACGGCGCACGTGCGTTTGGTCGCCAGTGCCCTGGGGGTGTCGCTTCGGACGGTGTGGAGCTGGGTGGCGGTGGCCCGGCGTGAGGGCCGGCTCTCCGCACGGATTCCGTCACGGGTCGGTGTGAGTGCGGATCTGCGTGCACGTCTGGCGGTGTGGGGCGGGAACGTGGCCGCGGTGCACCGAGAACTGACCGCCGAGGCTGCTGAGGCGGCGGGTACCCCGGTCTCGGTTCCTTCTCTTCGGGCTCTGCAGCGTGTCGTGCGTCAGGATTTGTCGGCGGGGGAGCGTGCGGGGTTGAAGGGCGGGGAGGCGGCGCGTCGCCGGTTTGATGTGTACGGCAAGTGCCCGCCGACGCATCGCAACGCGTGTTGGGAGGGGGATCACAAGCGGATCCCGGTCCGGGTGAGCCTGGATGGGGTGGTGGTGTGTCCGTGGGTGACGTGGTTCATCGATGTCGCGTCGAAGGTGATCGTGGGGGTGGCCATCACCCCGCATCAGCCGGCCCGGGACGCGGTCCTGGCCGCGCTGCGCACCGGGATCAGCCGCACCGAGCCGTACGGGCCGTTCGGGGGTCTGCCGGGCCGGGTGCGGGTGGATCGGGGCAAGGACTTCCTGTCGAAGGCGGTGTCGCGGGCGTTGGGCGCTTTCGCTGTTCCGGTGGATGATCTGCCGGCCTACAAGCCCTATCGGAAGGGCACCATCGAGGCGCTCAACGGCGCGGTGGAGGAGATGCTGCTGGTCTCCTTGCCCGGGTACACCCGCCGCGCCCGGCCCGCACAGGCGTACCGGCCCGACCTGGTGGAGGACCTGCTGCCCTACCCCGACTTCGTGAAGGTTTTGCTGGACTGGGTGGCCTGGTGGAACACCGAGCACCGCCCGGCCGGCCTTACCAACGGCCGTACGCCCGCGCAGGCCTGGGAGGCGGACCCGGCACCCGTTGAGGACGTTCCGGAGGAGCGGTTGGCGTTCTTCGCGCTGGAGGACGACGGCCGGATCCGGAAGATCACCACGAACGGGGTCTCCTGGCGGCGCCGCGCCTACATCGCGGACTGGATGGCCGGCCATGTCGGTACGAGGGTGAGGCTGCGGTATCTGCCGCACTTTGACGGGCGGATCGAGGTGTTCTCTACCGAGGGCTGGGGCCGGCATCTGGGCAGCGCCTATCTCGCCGAGGCCGCGACGCCGGATCAGCGCCGCGCCCTGTCCCGGGTCCGTGAGAGCAGGGCCAGAGCGCTGAAAGCGGACCTGAAAGCGGCCGAGAAGCTGCGCCGCACCCGCTACACCGCCATCACAACTGCAGCTGTGCCGGGCCGGCGGCGCACGGAGACCTCGAGCGAGGCGCGGGCCGAGATCGTCCGGGCTCAGGCTGTGGATCTGGCGGCCCGCGCGCTGCCGGACCTGATCCCTCCGCGGGAGCCGCCAGCGGGCTGGGCACGGCCCCGTCCGCGTCCTGGTACCTCCTGCGCCCCGAAGCGCGGCCCCGGCACCGTGGTGCCGGCCGACACGACGGACACCGAGCCCGGTTCGGGCAGCAAGGAGTGACAGCAGATGGCTACCGCTGAACGCAGGGGACGCCTGCCCAGGGAGCGGGAGGACCACTTCATGCGCCTGCCGGGCGCCCAGGTGGTCTCCACTCGGGCGCTGCTCACGGCCCGGGAGAACATCCGGGCCGCGATCGAGGCCAAGGCGATGATCTGCATTTACGGGCAGGCGGGCAACGGCAAGTCCTTCGCGGTCAACGCCTCGCTTCGCGAGCTCGCGCCGAAGCTCACCCGCCGGATCCAGTTCCGCGCGCGCCCCTCCACCCGGGACCTGCGCCACGAGCTGTTCCACGCCCTGGGCCTGCAGGGCCGTCCGCCCTCTCATGCGATTGAGTTCGACCGCATGCTGCGCGGCGCTCTGGAGGAACCGCACGTCCTGGTCTGCGATGAGGCCCAGTGGCTGTCCAAGATGTGCTTCGAGTACCTGCGCTACCTCTGGGATGACGCCGACTCCGACCTCACCATCGTTTTCACCGGCGGCAACGGTTGCTTCGAGATGCTGCAGAGCGAGCCGATGCTGGAGTCGAGGGTGTACGCATGGCAGGAGATCGACCGGATGCCGCTGGACGAGGTCCTGGCCGTCGTCCCGGCCTTCCACCCGATCTGGGCCGACTCCGACCCGGATCTGATCGCCTTGTGCGACCAGGAAGCGGCCCACGGGAACTTCCGGGCCTGGGCGAAGATCACCCACCATCTCACCGCCGGGATGAAGGAGTCCGGACGCGGACGCGTGGACGAGGACTTGCTGCGCTGGGCCTACAGCAAGCTGAGCCACCGAGCGGCGGCCTGATGCTGCACTGCCCGAACCCGCCACCGGTCACCGTGGTCCTGGATCCCTACGACGACGTGATCCATACCCGCGCCGCCCTGGCGTCCCACGCCCCCGACGACGGACGCGTCACCGTACACCCCACCCCGGGCACCGACTCCGCCATCACGCTCGCCTACGACATCCTCGCCGCCCTGGGCAAGCCCGTCCCCCTGGACGGCTACCGCCAGCTCGATACCGCCCCGGCCTGGTCGATCGCCGCCGCCTGGATCCTCGCCACCCCCATCACCCACCTCACCCTCCTGCGCGCACATCTCCTGACCCCGCACCGGTTCAAAGACCTCCTCGCCCTGCGCCGACGCACGGGGGTACGGCTGGTCCTTGTCTGCCACCACCGCGCCCTGCGCGCCTTCCTGGAGCGCGAACTGCAGCAGGTGGAGCACACCATCACCGAGGCATCCGCGTTGCTTCCCGCGCCCGAGCCAGCCACCCCGGGCCGGCAGGCGCCTGGGCCGCTGCGCCCGCTGGCGAACCGCTGGATCGCACTGCCGGCCCTGACCACCCTCATCGCCGACGATGAGCCGGCCAACCCCTGCCAGTGCGCGCCCATGGCGGCCGAACGGGACTTCTTCCCGCCAGTGATGCCTTCCCTCACCGAGGCGGAGGTCGCCTGGCGGCTTCACCGGGCTACCGCGCATCCGTACCTGGCTGCCCAGCTCGCCACGGCGGTGTTCACCGCGGCCTGCACCACCCAGCTCGATACGGTCCACGTCCACGACTTGGCCCTGGACGGCTCGACCGTCACGCTTCACGACCGTGACCTCCGCCGGGGCTGCATGACCCACCCCGTCCCCACGTGGGCCCGCCCCCTGCTGCAAGCCGCAGCCCTTATCTGGAGGCTCAAGGCGGGCACCAACGGTCCGCTCTTCACCGATCCGCTGGGAAGCACCGGCCTACCGCCGCTGACCGCCTTCGCCGAGAGCTGCAAGCTGCGCCCGCCCCAGCCACCACGCCCCAAACGCCGGCGTCGTAAAGGCACGACGCCGGCACCGAAACCGCACCAGGAGACGGTCTGGCCTGTGTGCACCGTCCACTACCGACGGCCCTGGGCCGCGCCTGAACCTGAGCGGATGTGCGGCTGCCCCTACCCGCCTCCTCACACTCAGAGGACCATCGACAGGAGGAAGAAGGGATGGCTGCCCCCTGACTACGGCCTGCGCGAACTCCAGGCCCCACACTGGCTGATGGAGTCATCCCTGTAGCCCGGGACGAGAGCAGGAGAAGCCGAACCCTGCGGCCCCACTCGGTGTTCACCAGGGACTTCGCAGCTTCACCGAGTGTCGCCGGTCAGTGAATTTGGGCAGTTGTCTAGGTTCTGGTCTGGGGTTGTGCTCGGCGGGGGCGTGAGGGCCGTGGATCCGGTGGCGGTCCGGGGAGATCTTGGGGCGGCGTATGCGCAGCCCGTTGAGGAGCTCGGTCGTTGTGAGGTGGTGCGCTCTGGCGAGGCGTTCGACGAACGAGGCGTTGGTCTCGAAGGCCAGCGGGCTGATGGGAAACAGGGCCCGGTGGGACATCTGCGGCAGGGGGCGGGGCATGTCAGCGCCGCCTGGGGGGCCTGTGGGTGTGTTCGGCGAGTTCGTCGAGGTCGATGTCGTCGAGGAGCCGTTTGGTGATGTTCTCGCTGCCGTTGAGGATGGCGGCGATCGCTGCTTCCCGTACGAGGGCGGACAGGCTTCCGATGCGGCCGCCGGTGCGGTGGTGGAGGTAGGGGGCGTGGCGTACCAGTGCGCCTTTGCGGTGGGCTTCCAGTCGCAGCGCCTGGTCCATGCCCTGGATCAGTCCTTCCCAGGCGGTGCGCTGGGCGGGGCTGCCGTGGGGCAGGGGCGGGTTGGCGACGGTTTTGAACCGGCCGGCGATCTGGGCGCCGCGGACTCCGGTCAGCAGGGGTGAGGCGTCGAGGGCGACGCCCGCGTAGACGAACGTGGCAGGGATGCGTTCGCTGAGGTGTTTCATCTGGTCGGAGGTCTCGGCGCCGTTGCGGGTGCGGGTGTTGAGGAGGTGGACGTCGTCGACCAGGACCAGCCTGGTGCGCAGGTCGATAAGGGTGGCGCAGACGATGTCGGTGATGCGGGCCTGGTTCATGCTCGTGGTGATCGGCAGGTCGAGGAACCGGGCCAGCTCGGAGACGAGCATTTCGGGGTCGCTGCCGGGGGGACGGAAAGAAACACCACGGGCAGGCGCTCGTCGGGGCCGGTGTGGCGGGTCCGGTCGGCGAGGTGGAAGGACCGGCCGAGCTGCTGCAGGGTGGTGGTCTTCCCGGTGGTGGGCGGCCCGGAGATGAGCAGTCCTCGCCGGGCGGTGCCGTTGTGCCGCCGGTTGAGGATCATCAGCCGGCGCAGGGTGAGGGAGATCTTGGCCATGGTGGGGGTGGAGAGGATCACGAACCGGGAGTGGTAGTCCAGGCGTTCCTCGGCACTCCAGGGGCCGGTCCCGGGCAGGCACGGCGGGTCGCTGTCGACGAACCGTGTCCACTCGCGCCACGTGCTCGGTGACGCGTACGGATCGTCGGGCGTCTGGCGGCCGGCGTGTGTCACCACTGCTGTGCCTCCTGGTGCGCGTCGAAGATGTTCCAGGCCCCGGCCGATAGGTCGGCGGGATCCGAGTCCGAGGTGGGGAAGGTGCCCCCGTCCGCGCGTGGGAACTGCTCGGCGAGGCTGTTGGGCGGGTCTGCGTCCGCGTTCCGCTCTCGTGTGCGCTTGGCTTCCGCGTGCCGGTCCGGGACGCCGGCGAGATTGCCGGCGCTACTGGCCCTGCTGGGGTTCTTGGCGCCTGTTTGGCCGGTGTGGGCGCGGCGTAGGAGTTCGTCCAGGTGGCGGGCGAGGTGTTCTTCGTGTTCGGCCCGGTGTGTGCGCCGTGTGACCACGCTGCGGATGTGGCGCCAGGCGGTGTCGGTGAACGGCTTGGATACCAGACCCTGGTGGATCCAGTCGGCTGGCTCCCAGCCGTCAGGGAGCCTTACCCAGCACCGCCACGGCTCGTAGGGGTTGTGGTGGACTTCCCACTTGCCGTCCGCCGCGGTGGATCGGTGCCGGTGCTTGTTCAGCGCCCGGCTGTCGTAGGTGCGGTACTCGAAGCGGATGCCCTCGTCACCGATCGCGCACCGTCTGGAGGGCAGCAGTTCGATCCAGTCCGCTGCGGTCAGGGGCACGGGTACGTGTCCGGCGACGGCGGTCAGCGCGGCCCACATCTCGTTGGGGGTGAGTGTCAGGCGGGGCTTGAGCGGGTGCCGCAGCCGTTCGTGGCGTCGTTCCTGCCAGCCGCAGACGATCCATTCGTCCAGCAGGTCCTGCAGCTGGGGCAGCGTCCAGCACGCTTCGTTCTCCACTCTGCCGCCACGCGCCGCGAGGTGGTTTCCGGTGTATCCGGCGACGTACTGCGCGAACAGGGTGCCGATCGCCCCGAAGCCCCGTTCCACGTGCCCCTTGGCATACCCGGACGCGGGGCGGGCACGGCTGGAGGTGATTCCCAGATGTTCGGCGGCGGCGAGGAAGCAGCGGGAGACGAACACCTTGCCCTGGTCGATCACCACCGTCGCCGGCCGGATCACCGGCCTGGCCGCCGCTGCCTGCATGCGGGCGTCGATGGAGACGAGCCGGGTGTGGGGATGACGGAGGCGGCCATGGACAGGTAGTCCGGCCAGGTGGGCCGCATGGGATGCGGGACCAGTGTCTGGGCCAGGAGCACGGCCGCGTCCGCTGCCTTGGTGCCCTTGGGCCGCAGGACGGCCGCGGTGATGCTGCGGGTGGCCACGTCCACCGCCATCGTCAGCTCCGGCCGCCTTCCCCGCCCGTCCTCGCACACGACCATCACGTCCAGCAGGGTGCTGTCCAACATCACCAGTTCCCCGGGCAGCGTCGCGACGCTCGGCGTGAAAACCGGCAGGGGCCGGGACGCGCGCCGCCGCTCTTCGGCAGCTGTCAGCGCCAAGCCCTCCTGCTCGGCGACGGCCCGTACCAGCCGGTTGAACGTGGTCGCCGGCGGCACCAGCACGGTCCCGGTCCCGTGGGCGTCCTGCAGCAGCCAGTCCACCTGGCGCCGCAGTCGGCTCAACGTCCCACTCGAGCGCCCCCGCTGCTCCTCCAGCGCCTGCTTGACTGCGGCAATCACGCGCGGATCGGCACCCCCGAACACCGATCGTTTCCGCTTTCACCGGCCGTCGACGAGCCCCCAGACCCCCTGCTCGCGGTAGCGGGCACGCATCCGGCGCACGGTGGCCACGCTGACCGGTTCCCCGCGCGCGGTCAGCTCGGCGGCCTTGGCCGCCTCCCGTTCGGCGAGCCCGCACACCGCCGGGTCGTACCCGTTGCGGGGCGGACCCTTGGGGGCGGGGTCGGCGTGTCCGGTCTCGACTTCCCGGATGTGCCGCTCCCAGGCCACAGCCTTGTCGCGAACCGCTGGGCCCAGTCCGTCGAGCGGGCCCAAGGCCGGCACCCGCCGCGGCCCCGGCCGGGAGTGTTCCAGGACGGCGAAGCCTTGTGCACCGAGCACCTGGGTGAGCAGGAGCACCTGCACGTCCGCGCCTTCGTCGGCGATCAGCCGGCAGCGCGGTCCGTCCAGACCGGCCAGGACGTGGATTCGGCCCTCGAACCGGATCCGGTCCCCGACCTCGAGTACGCCCGCGGGCCGCTTCACCGCCCCGGTCGCTTCCGCCGCCCGCCCGGCACAGCGCTCACGAGGGTCTCCTCGCCGAGAGGACGCTCCCAACCCATGTTCAGCAGGCCGTGCCACAGTCCGTGGTAGACGGCCGGCAGCGTTGCGATGGGGTCCCCGAGCCGCAGCGCGCCCTCGCCCAGCGCGATGGGCGATGCGAACGTCTGGCGTAGCCGGGCGGGGGAGATACCCGCCGAGCACCGGGGATGCCGGTAGACCGACAGCCAGCGCCCGTTGGCCAGGACCACCGGGTCCGCGGCATCCGCGAACCGGTGCTCCCAGCCCGCCTCCTGCGCACAGGCCCCCACCACCCGCGCCCGGCCCGCCAGCCGCTCGGGCGGACCACCGGTCCCAGGGCAGTCCATCAGATGCATGCCCCCGCCGGAGACGTCACGGCCAGGTCGGGGGCGTGGGTGACGATCCGGCCCTGTTCCTCCCATACGAACTCCACCGGACGGCACACCATGCCTGTCACCCGCGGATCCTGATCCAGCATCTGACCGCGTCCCGCATCGCCGCGCTCCCGTACCCCACCAGACGGCCTGTGGTGGCCGACCACCACCACCCGGGGGCCAGCCGGCGCCCCCGCCGCAGCGGGAAACCGCGCACCATCGGGCATTCCATGAGGCGCAGCTCTGCGGCTGCCGTCCGCCACGGCCTTTGGACCACGGCCCCGTCCGGACCAACGAACCGCACGTCCACATGGCGCGGATGCACCAGGCCCCCTCTGCCGAACCCGGCAGCCCGCCGTCAGCAGGCCACCCTTGCGCCTAGTGAAACGGCTCGGTCTACCTGCGCACTGCGCAGATAGACCGGATCACACCCTGTGGTGAACACCGCCCGGCCTGGCCCGACCCACCTCCCGGCTCTGCTACCCCCCCACGGGGCTCGCTGCATCTCCATACCGAAGGCCACGACCGCTCGGTCCCGGCGCGGGGCCGGTGCTCCCCCAGGGCACCGGCCGCGCGCCTGCTGGTACTCACCGGGAGGGCAGTGACCGGTCGGCCGCACGGGGCTGTCGTACCCGGACTCGGCGGGAGGACAGCTTCAGGCGGCCATCACGCAACCACCTGCGCGTGCGCTCGTTGAATGACCGGGTGCACACCGCCCCTGGGAATGTTCCCCCGAGTCCCCAGGGGCCGGTCCCTGGCCCTGACACCCGACGCGTTCCGCCCCCCGCATCTGCCGCTACGGGGGCGGCCGCATCGCGCGCGGCGGTGCCAGCGCCAGGTGTCAGGGCCGCCCCTTTCGGCAGCACCGGGACTATTGGCTGCTCCACGCCGGTGAACGCCGCGACAGCCCGAGGCGTTGATCATCATGCCCGCATACAAGCGATGAACAGGCTGTCGCGGTGCCGGACAGGTCCCGGCTATGGTCGGGTCAGCCCGTGCCGATATGGCGTGCGCGGGTGAGGCCCGGTGCCCAGGAGCTCTGGGGGCAGCAGTACCACCGGGCCGCCCCAACTTATCCCTGGCCGACTGGGCCTATGTGCATCGGCCAACCAGTCCCGGTGTGTTCTGCGGCCGACGCACGTCAGTAGACCGCCTGCTGTTTTTCGGCTCGGGGGTGTGACGGGCGGCGGCTTCGGCTTGCGGCGGGGGCTGCTCGCGATGACGCTCAATGTGCGGGCCGGGCCCACCCTTCCCGTGGGCCCGGTTCGTTCCCCTTTGAGAGTCACCGCCTTCCTGCGGTACCCGGCGTCTTGCGGCCCCTTCCCGATGCCGCGGACGCCTTGGGTCGGGCCTGGGCAGCCTCAGCTGCCGCCTGCGGGGAAAAGCCCGCATCCTCGAGAAACTTCAGCGCGGCGAGGATGTCATTGCACGTCTTGACCAGCAGCATGACCGCCAGGTCGTTGTGCGCCTCGGGCGGCAGGTTGGCCAGGCAGCACCTGTAGATGCGGGTGGCCTGCTTCTCCAGACTGTGCAGCCGCAGGGATGCGTACAGCTTGCTCATGTCGGTGTTGTTGGTCGCGATGTAGCGGCCGTGCACCAGCACGAAACCCGTCTTCTTGTTGGCGCACTGGTGGTCGCGGATCCAGGCCTTACCGCGCTCGAACTGGGCCGGCGTGTTACGGCCGATGGCATCCGTCCTGGACAGGCCGTCGTCGTGTGCCTTGGCGACCCGGTTCCAGATGTCCTCTCCCGTGTCGTGCGCCGCCTGGCGGCGCTGTGTAGCCACGCTGCTCACCTTCCTCCTGCCGGCCGGTACGGGCTTTCCCTCCCGCGGAAGCGGTCGCGGATCCGCCATGGCGCGCCCGCAGGGGCGAATGGCGTTCCGGTCCCAGCTCCACCCGGGAAGGGGCTCGATCAGCCGCCTTCAACGGGCTGCCCGCTGACGGCCGCCACTCGGCGGCTTGCAGGCGGTCCTACTCACCTCCCTCGTTCTCCAGGAGCCTGGCCAGCCCCTTGTCCATGTCCGTACGGCCTGTTGTTATCGCGCTCTCGCACCAGTCGAGAAGCATCCGCGTCTTGTGGACGTTGTCGAGCACGGCGGCCTTGGTGTCCTCGTTGTAGTCCTGGGTGTGGATCTCGGGGATGATCCGCTGCAGGGAGACGAAGAACGATGCGAAGGCCCCGATCAGCCGCAGGATTTCCAGGGGAGCTTCCTTGCCGACCACCGGTGGCGCGGCCTCGACGATCTCCTCGATCTCGGCCGCGTCGTCGGCTGGAGCGAGCTCGGCCTCTGCCTCAGTTTCACGGTCGACCTGCCGCCAGTGCTCGTACTGCGCTTCCCGCAGCAGGTGCCGCGCACGAGGATCCGCGATGACCCGGCTGCGGACGTCGGGCCGACTGAGCATCTCCTTGACCGCGTCGGCCGCGTCCTCGTCACGGTGCAGCAGCCGCCGGGTCTTGGCCAGCCGCTCCTCTGCGTTGGTCGGAGTATGCGGCGCGCTCCGGCCGATCTTCTCGGCCTCGTTGACCGTCCAGCGGTTCTCCTTCGAGAACGGGTCGTACGGGTCCTTCTTGATCAGGATGTAGCGGCTGCGCACATAGGCGAGGCGCTCGTGGACGGTCCAGCAGACGTCCGGTCGCCGTTTGGCCTCCGGCCACTGCATCGCGACCTTGTAATAGGTCTGCAGGGTGTTGGCCGGGATGCCGATCTGGTGAGCGAGGATCTCGACGACCTGGGTCACTTCGCCGTGGCCCCGGGGGTGGCCGGTGAGTGCCTCGACCACGAGGTCACCCAAGGAGAACTGGTAGCTGGACTGCCCTTTGATCAGCTTCAGTCCCTTGCGGACGATGGGCTGCCATTCGGCCTTCGTGTAGCCGTCGGGGAGAGTCATGGTTGCCACGAGGAGCCTCCTCACTCGCGTGCCCGAACATTGCTGCCTAGGGGGCAGCGCAGTCCTTGACAGCCCGCAAAAGCTGCCTATAAATCACTTTACGCCCGATTGGGGGCCGGATTCCGTCGGGCCCTGGCCACCGGGATCGGGGTTGTCGGGAGCGGCGCACGGAGTTGCGGCATGGGACCTGTGCTTGCCCAAGCTTCTGCCCCGCAGGGGCCGGACCGGCAACGAGGAGCGCGGTGTCGCTGCTGACTTCATCCGCCGTCTGTGGGCGTCGGCGGCCTTGCCGGGCGGATAGGTCGAGCTGCTGGCACCGCTTCGGCGGTGTCTTTGTCGCTGCTCAGGAGTTGCTTGGCCTTGGCCAGATGTTCCTGTGGAGTGGCCGGTGTGCTGGGGGCTGCACGACCCACCTTCTCAGCCTCGTTGACCGTCCAGTGGTTCTCCTGGGAGATCGGGTCGTAGGGGTCTGTCTTGATCAGGGTGAAGCGGCTGGGGATGTAGGCGAGCCGTTCGTGGACGCTCCAGCAGACGTCCGGTCGCCGTTTGGCCGCCGGCCATTGCCTTGCAACGTCGTAGTACTTCCGGAGGGTACTGGCAGGTATACCGATCTGATGGGCGAGCGTCTCAATGGTTTGGCCGACTTCACCGTGGCCCCGGGGAAGCCTGGTGAGGACCTCGATCACGAGGTCCCCCAAGGCGAATCGCAAGCCGGACTGTTTCCGGACAGCTTCCGTCCCTCGCCGGCGAAGGGCTGCCGTTTCGTCCTTCGTGCAGCCGTCGGGGAATGGCCTGCCGTCCATGAGGAGCCTCCTCATCGGTGTGTCACCACACTGGTGCTGCTGGGCAGCAGGGTCCTGGACAGCACGCGAAGCCGGTATGTAAACCACTCTATGCCTCGTCCGTACCCTGACCTTCCGGTCTGCGGCCATCTCCTGAATCGGATGGGGGGCTCCTTCAGACAGCGATTCCTGCCGTGATCTGTTCCGGCTCTATGGGCTGCGAGTGCCCATGCGATTTTCCCGCCCAGACTTCACCCTGGACGACGGGCCGCTGCCCAGCGCGCTCTTTGACTGTCAGCTAGGGGCGGTTGTCGTGCTGGTGCTGGCGGCGCTGGAGCCAGTTGGGGTCGCGTGCGGGTACGGCCGCGGTCGCGGTCTCTTCCCCCAGGTCCGCGTCGGAGATGGCCATGATGTTGTCGAAGAGCCAGACGAACCGGGCGAAGCGCAGGGCGGCGAAGGCCATCGCGTATTCGAAGATGAAGCGGGCGGACAGGGGGTCTTTGTCCCGATCGAGTGAGAAAGCGGTCAGGATCAGGGCGCAGGCCAGTGCGGTGCCCTGCAGCAGGCTGCGCCAGATCCGCCTGAGATCTCCGGGATGCTGCCGGCGGACCGTTCGCAGCCGTCGGCCGGTGCCGGCGGTGTAGATGGCGATGGCGATGGTGCTGAGTCCGCCGAGGGCCGAGACGGCACCTGTGGCGGCGGCGTACATGTCCGTGCGCTGGGTGGCGCCGATCCAGGTGAGCCAGTCTCCCGATCCGGTTGCCCGGATGAGGAGAATGTGCAGGCCGACGGCCGCAACCGCGGCCAGGTGGTCGACCCAAGCGCGCACGGCCCACCTGTCGATGATGCTCGTGACGACACTCACACGATCCCCCGCCTAGGTCATGAAGGCCCCGCGTCCACCGCGAGCCGGAGCGCGTCCTGGTGCTCGGCCGCTGCTGCCAGGATGGCATCCACCGCTGACACGATCCGGATCGAGTTGCCCTCCGCGTCCGTGGCCGGCACCCGCTTCTTGGCCGTGATGCTGTGCTCGACCAGCTCGACGAGACGGGTCTGCTCCGGGCCGCCGGGGTCTGAGTACACAAGCCGTGCCCGTGCCCGTTCTGCGCCGGTGACGACATCGGAGATCTCTGCGAGGTCGGCCAGCAGGAGCTCGCGGTGCTCCTTGAGCTCTTTGCCTCTGGGCACGGAGATGACCATCGTGACGCTGATCTCTCCGTAGGTCTTCCCGGCGACGCGCAGGAGCTGGGCGAGACCGCCCGATTGCCCCTCGTGCAGTGCGCCCATTTTGTTGCCCATGACCTTCACCTCGACGCGGCTGGCCCCCACGGCGGTCTTGAGCTTCTTGATTTCGGAGTGCGCGACGACGGGGCGCAGCTGGAACTGGTGGTCCGGGAACATCTGGGTGCCGTTGAGCCAGGCCTCGAGGGTCTTGTGGCTGGGGGCCGATACACCGCCCTGCATGATGCCCACGACGTTGCCGAACGGCAGGAAGCAGACCACGGAGGTGTCGAGGTAGCCCTCGTGCGCCGACTGCTCGAGCTCGCGGAGGTCGCCGGTGTCGAAGTTGATGACCGACAGCCATTCACCGGCGTCCTTCACCCGGTGCAGGAGCAGGTGGTCCTCCATGTTGTAGGGGAAGGTGGTGCCCACGATCCGCGAATCGCCCTCGTAGGTCCGGCCTGCGACAGGGGCCAGTGCCAGGTCGGCGAGAGCCCCGTCCCAGTCCATGGGGCGGGGGATCCGCTGGGCCTCCCCCTCTTTGACGATCACGACCTCGTAGAAGCCGACCGTGCGTTCCTTCATGTGGTTCAGCGTGGCCAAGACCCACCCCCTCCAGTCCCACCGCCGGGCTGGCCCGCCTTTCAGCTGCCCGGCTGACATTTCTGGAAAAGATCGTAGGCGGACGCCGGAGGCTGCAGATCCGTGTCCCCTATAACAACCACTTTCCGAACTTATTCACGCTTTGCCCTCTATGACTGTTTGGTGACGAGTTGGGTGTGGACGGTGAGAAGGCCGGAGCGGACACGGTTGCGGCGTTGTTTCTGGTTGGCGGTCCACGCCGGTAACCCGGCGTTCTGGTCAGAGGCGGTCCGTTGAACCGGGTGGCGGCTGGTGGAGGTGTTCCTTCAGCCAGGCGATGCCTGCCGCGATCTGCCGGGGCTCGAGGTGTGTCTCCTGTTCCAGCTCGTCAGGACGCAGCTTCCACTGGTGGACCATGAGGGCTCGGACGATCTTGCCCGCCCATACTTCCCGGTCGTCGAACGGCCGTCGGCCAAGGCGTTCTTTGATCTTCCGCAGGCACTCGGCCGAGCAGACCATGACCATGCGCTTGCCGTCGTTTCGCGGGTTGTCCCGGTAGATCGCCGAGGAGTCGGGCAGCACCGTCAGCAAGGGGTCGTCGCCCTCGTACAGTCCCAGACGCAGGGCCCGGCCGCACTCGTCGCAGGTGTCCACGAACGGCTCGCCGCTCTCGTCGGCGTCCTCCTCGAACCCATCCGGCTCATCCGACTGCATACCTCAGCCCTGTCCGATCGGCAGCTCTCGTCCCCCGGCGGCGGTTCGCGACGCGGATCGCCCTGTCCAGCCTGACCTGGAACCCAGTCTCCACCCGGACCTCGTGGCGCTGCTGGTGACGCGCCGTCGGTCAGGTGCGAGGCGAGTCCGGCCACGCCGTGGAGAGGCCGGCCCCCAAGCGCGCCTTTGCCTCACCTGGCACTCCCGGTGGGGCTGCGACGGGAGGAAGGGCCCGACCGGATCCTTCAGCGCTCCTCGCCGGCTGCTTCTCCTCTGCACGCGCCGTTGGTCATGTGGGGGCCGCTGTGTGGCTGGTGTCTTGTGTGCCACCGGTGCCCGGGGGCGGTTCGGGTTGGGGGGCCGCTGTCGCCTGGCGGTAATTGATGATGGCTTGGATTCTCTTTTCGGGGTCGGATATTTCGTCCAGTGTGGCTGCGAACCTTTCATCGACGAGATCTCCCTTTCGTTGACGCGTGTGGTCGAGGATCATGCCGGTGAGGGGAACGGCGAGGTAAGCCGTGACGAGGACCGCTCCCACGGCCCACCAGGGGGCGCCGCCGCCGAGTGTCGCGAGGGCGGCGGGCAGCCCGGCGAGAAGGCCGGTCACGGGGCTCAGGGAGGGCGTGTTCATGGGCTGGATGCCTTTCTGGCATCCAGCGGCCGCGCCGCCTCATGCCTGAACAGGCCGGACGGCGCCGGCTTGGAGGGGGAGAGGCGGTGTACGTGTGCCCGGGTGTGCGGGCATGCCGAGGGCCGGCGCCGCCACGGGGCGGGCCGGTTGCGTTCTACGGCAGGGTTGTCTGACCCTTGGAGGGCGGAGTTTTGCCCGGGGCCCGTTTCAGAAGAATTGTCGTGCGGTTTTCGCGGGGGAGGTTTTCTTCGGCTTTTTGGGCAGGGCGGACTATATGCAGTCGCTAACAAAAAGAATGCTTGTAAATCCCCTGAGCCGATTCATCTGAACCTCTGCCGCACCGCCCTTCTCTGCTTGCTGGTCTGCCGGGCCCTGTTGTGGGCATGCCGGAGCTACAGCCAGTATCGCCCATCTGGGCGGCGTGCGGGGCTGCTTCGGCACTACGGCGCGGCGGACCGGACGGGCCGGCGGGCGGCCGGTGTGGGTGCCGACGGCCCGTGACGGACCAGCAGGGGGCCCGTGTGAGCCGTGAGCTCTTCAGCGGGAGAGGAGGGGCCAGACGGCCGCGACGGTGCCGATCAGGGTGGCCAGGCCCACGATTCCCGCGCCCAGGCGTCGTCCTGTGGTCCAGAAGGGGCCTTCGTTGTCCTGGGGCTGTCCGACGCTGCTGCTGGCGCTGCCCGAGGACTGCGCGGCTGTGACGTTGATGCGGGCACGGTCTCCGTGGACAACGACGTGGAGGGCATGGTCCATCTGGTCGGGCGTGGGGATCTGCTGGTCTTCCGGCATGGCTGCGCGCAGCTCTGCCACGAGCTCGACGACAGTCGTACGCACTTGGTCGACCAGTCCGTGTAGGGCGGCGGGGGAAACGGACCAGTAGATGTCGGTGATGCGCTGGAACGGGTTGCCCGAGGCGGAGTCCATGAGCCGGGTGAGTTCCAGCCCGCCCGGGATGCCCAGGCGGGCATGCTCCCCTTCGTCTCTGCATCGTTGAACGAGTGCTTCGATCTCGCCGATGCCATGGCGCAGGGCTACTTCCTCCCTCACCTCCCCGCGGGCGAACTCGGGCAGTTCGTTCGGGCTCACCCGCTGACCGCGGATCGAATTCGGTCCGGTGAGCGCGTTGATCTGGATCGGCGCGGGAATACGCCGGTAGCCGGGCAGGTCCTGCGTGGCTACCCCGTCGTACCCACGGAGCTCGCGGGTGGCCCACTCGCGGAGTCCGGCCGAGCTGCTGCGACCACCGAGCACGACACACTTGCGCAGTACGTGGGCAAGCGGCCTGGACTCGTCCAGGGCTCCCTGCTCGATCTCGGCCAGCAGTCCCCGCTCACGTCTGTCCATAACCTGATTGTCCACACGCCACTGACAACGCCCCGGTCTTCGCCGCCCGACGGGAGGGATGACTCTCCCGTCCTGTTCGTGCCCAGTCCACGCCCAGCTCAGCCAGGGCGGCGAGCTGGGCGGCGTTGAGCCGTCCGCGGCGGGCTTTCTGGTTCCCGATCCAGATCCCGGTGCGGTGCTCGGCCCCGTCGGCCAAGACCTGCACTACGCCGCGTCCCGGCAGCCGCCCCTCCCGCGCGACGTACTGCGCCAGGGCCTCCAGCCCCTTCTGGAACGCCCCGCCGCCCGCGCCGGACCCGGACGCCACGGCAGCCTTGCCGAGCGCCTTACGCCCCCGTACGGCCTTCTTCACGCCCAGCTTGCCGAGTCTGCGCTGCTGCTCCTTGTTGAGCTGGTTGAAGTCCCGGCGTTGGGTGGCGAGCCAGCGTCCGATGTCTTCGCCGTGCAGGGTGACCCCGGGCACGATGTCGGCGAGCTGGGCGCCGCTTGTGAGGAGCTGGGCGAGGTAGGCGTAGTGCCGTTGCCAGTCGACCGTCCACCCCAGCTCGCGGGGGTTCCAGTCCGGATCGACGGCCGTGAGCTCCTGGGTCCGCCGGCGGGCGCGGTCGGGGTCCTTTCCCAGCCCGCCGGGGCGCCGGACGTTGGTGAGCCACTGCCCCACGGCTTTGTCCAGGGCGGTCGCGTGTCGCGGGGCGGCGAGGGTCCCGTGGAGCTCGTAGTAGGCGCGCGCGGCGGCGAGGTTCTCGGCGAACGCGGCGTCGGCTGTGTCCCAGACGATGCCCAGCTTTTCCAGCTCGGCCGCCCGGTCCCCGGTCATCTGCCCCGCCCGGTATACGCGGCGCTGGTCGGAGAGCCACCGTCCCAGCGGGTACGCGCCCTCGGCGTGCTCGTACGGGACGTCCAGGTGCTCCTCGCGCTGCCGGTAGCGGTACGCGGCCTCGACGCCCCGATTCCAGTCCTGCCGCTCGGTGTTGATGACCTTGTAGCTGATCCACTTCGCGATCAGCTCGGGGTCGCGGGGGGTTGCGAACCGGAGCAGCAGCCGGTTATCCGGCTCGCCCTCGGCGGGCTCCGGACCGACCGGCAGCGACGGATCGACAACCCGTTTCTGGTTCTCCTGCGGGATGGCCAGCATTTCCACGGCCTTTTCATCGTGCGCCCGAAGACCTTCCAAAACCCGAATAAGAGGGTGATACGAGTTCGAGGTAAGCATGTCCTGCGGCTTCTCGTCCTCCGCCAAAAATACCGGAACGATCAGCGTCGCCATCTTGCCCTGACCCGGTTTCTGCCGAAGCGCCCGGCCGATCGCCTGGACGATGTCCACAGCCGATCCCTTCGGGTCGATCAGGGCAACCGAGTCGGTCGCTCGGATGTCGACTCCCTCACCCAGGACCCGGCAGTTCGACAGGACGGCGCGCCCGGCCCGGCGCCCGAAGTCGGCCAGCACCGACTGGCGGTGGGCGCCCTCGTGCTCCCCGCACAGCCACCCCGACCACACCCGCTCGGGGTGCCGCTCCGGATCCACGGCGTGGAGCCGGGCCGCGACCCGAGGCAGCCCGGCCGCGAAGGCCTCCGCCTCGACCGTGCGGTGGTGGAAGGTGATCGTCGTCTGGAGACCGTGGGCGGCCATGGTCTCCAGCAGGGCGGTCTGCGTCGCAGCCAGCCTCTGGCCCCGCAGCGGTTCCTCGTGCCGCTCCTCGCTGACCAGCCGCTTCGGCGTGACGACGGGGTCGGTCAGCTCGGCGACGACGATCTGATACCTCGCCAAAAGCCCCCGCGAGATCGCCGACGCCAGCGACAGCTCGTAGACGACGGGCCCGAACACGCTCTCGTCGTCCATCGAACACGCGAGCTCCTTCGGGAGCCGGTTCCACACCCGCCGCGTCCGACCAGGTGTCTCCTCGTCCACGACGGCCACCTGCGCCTCGTACAGCTCCTGCTCCGCCCGCGACCGCGGCGGCCGCTCCTTCCAGATCCGGGGCGTGGCCGTCATGTAGAGCCGGCGCATCGCCGGGATGACCTCCTGGTGGTGGATGTCCGCCCACGCCTTCCCCGCCGACCCCGAAGTCCGGTGCGCCTCGTCGACGACCACGAGGTCGAAGACGTCCATCGGCAACCCGTACGCGCCCTCGTGGGCTTCGGCGAGGACCGGGAGGGAGGCGTAGGTGGCGTAGACGGTGACGGGACCCCGGCCGTGCCACAGCCCGAGCTGCGGCGGCGACGTCGTGGCGCGCATGCCCAGGGCCCGCAGGGCGTGGTCGTCCTCCAGCGAGCACACCGCGACCGCGGGCCCGGTGTGGCCGGCGAGCCGCCATTCACGGGCCGTCTGCGTCAGCAGATCCAGCGTCGGCAGCAATACCAAGACCCGCCCGTTCCGGGCCAGACGGAGCGCTGCCGCAGCGGCGATGAACGTCTTCCCGGTCCCGCAGGCAGCTACCACTGTGGCCCGCAGACCGGTCTCCGTAATCCGTTTCCCGGGCGGAATATCCAGTCCCCGGACAATCGCCTCCACCGCTTCCTCCTGGTGAGGACGAAGGACGATGTCACCAGACTTCTGCATTCGGCACTCCACTGAAGCGAAGTGGCGGAAAAAACCCGCCAGCGGAGGGGGTCAAGGTTTTCTCGGGATCCTACACAGCTACACGCATCATATCCAGCCTGATGCATACTGATGACTGTACCGCGAACGGGCATGACACGAAGCCGATCCGGGCAGGATGGCTCTGACGGAAGCCCCCGGGGCCGCGCTCGACAGACCGCCCAGCCCCTCCGCTGCCGCCAGCCGGGACCGCGAAGCGGCCCTGGACCTGGAGGCGCAGCCGGAAGGGCCGGGGTGGAAGCGCAGCGGACACCCCAACGGGCCGAAGGCCCGAACCCCGTGAAACGGGGTCAGCTTCCGCGCTTGCGCGAAAGCCTCTCTGGCCCGCGAAGCGGGCCCGCCCGGGTGGAGCGCAGCGGAACCCGGGCAGTCCGAAGCGCAGCGCAGGACCCCCGGCCGAAGGCCGGCCCTGGCCCGGCGAAGCCGGGCCCCGCTGAGCGCAGCGAAGCGGTTCCGCTCCTACGCGCGCAGCGCGTAGGTACCCGCTCCGCGGGTCGGACGACTGGATCTGCTCGTGCCGATCCTGCTCGGCGTCATGGCGGTACGTTTCATCCGCCACCCCGAGCAGACCGACGCCAAC
>NZ_JBEZLV010000036.1:44417-77930 GCF_040652335.1 Streptomyces sp. NPDC048270 | reverse complement strand
CACGAGCCCACCCAACCCAACTACCAGCAAAAACGCCTCATACACCCGGTGCAAACAACAGACGCCACCCACTGAAAATCACACGACGCCCACCAGCTCATCCACCAGTACGCCGCCGCGGCGCAGTTAAAGCCCGATGACCTCGACCTGTACGTCGACCCGGAGGTGCGCGGCCAGGAGGACGCCTTCCTCAGTCTGCTGGACGGGCACCTGGTACGGGCCCGGCACTGGACCAGGCTGCTCGACCACGACGTCGAGGCGATCCGGTCGCAGGGCCTGCGGTCGCTGGACATCGGCTTGATCCACGAGCGGCTGGACCAGGCGCACCAGCGAGGACTGCTCACCGACGCCGAGCACGCGACCCTGCGCTCCGAGCACGTCCTCGCCGGCGACGGCGAACGGTACGGGCGCCGCGCGGACCAGGTCTGCCTCAAACTGTCCGCCGAAGCGGCCCCGCACGACCTTCCCAGTGTCTGGCGCTTTCTGACCTTCTGGGGCGGGGAGGCAATCCACTGGCGGCACTACGACGGCGAGCCCTCGCTCGTCCAGAAACTGCGCTCGCTCGGCCGGCCCGCTCTGGTGACCGCCGCCCTCGACTTCTCCACCCCCGACCAACACCGGGTGCACCGGTCGCTGGTCCACGCCTTCGTCGGCAAGGCACTCGGCCATGCACCTGCCAACGCCGACATCTTCTACCAGCGGCCGGTCCCGGCCGAGCACATCGAATCCGTGGTCTTCCCCGGCAACCAGGCCTACGACCGCCTGCCCGGCCTGCCCGCCGCCTGACGGGGCCACCGAGCGCCTACAGGTGCAGCCACCGTGCGGTCAGCCAAGCAGTTTCGTTCGGCTCAGTTGGTCGTTGGTCCGGACAGATATGCGCCTCATGCTGCGCGGCCCCATGGGTTCAAGGACTCCGCCGACGAATGGCTCAGGGCAGGCGGGGAGCGGGGCCATGGGCTGGCTGGATCCAGTTGCTCCCAATGGGTTGACGTGGGATCGGATCGATTAACGCCGGCCAGGGTGGGAAGGCCCGGGGTTGTTGTTGATCACGACACAGAGGAGGGCACCCATGGGGTGGCTTCGCAAGAAGGACTTCCTGATCCACACCGGACCTGAGAAGTGGACTGAGACCACGGTCCGCATCGACGGCAATAGCCTGGTCGTCAACGAGCCCATCCCAGAGGTTTGGGCCAAGGACTCCAACGGCAACATCCGGAAGGACTACAAGGGCGACAAGATCAAGGGAGACCCGATCTCGGCGATTCTTCCCGCCGCCTGGGTCAAGGTCGTCGACGGCTGGGAGAAGGACAGCAACTGGGGCGGCTACCTACAGGTCACCTCCGAGTGCGCCAAGGGCAAGTGGATCGATTCAAGCGACGGCTGGGTCACGACGGTCTCCAGCAAGGTCGACCCCGTCACCTTCATCGACAAGGACGACTACTACGAGATCTGGCAGCAGACGCCAGAAACCGGCCGCCCCCTGACGATCGTCAACGGAAACAAGCTGCGGTTCGTGAAGGGTGCAGAGCCAGCGCGCTTCAACGTCTTCGATTCCACACACTAAATCTGCGTAATGTTGTGATCAGTCGCCCGATCGGTGTGCCCGCATCGGCATGGGACAGGCGCTTGATCTGGCCGAGCGGCCGATCACACCCACCGCACCGCCAAGCTCCCGCGCCGCACCCCCGCGCCCGCACCGGCCTGAAGGGGATGCGGGGGCGGGAGCACCACCACCAGCGGGCACATCACCTGCCCCCAGCCCGACCGACGACACACCCGCACTCTGCACAGCACTACGTGACAACTTGTTGACGGAACGTCACCCCTGGGTGAAGCTCTCACGGATACAGCAGATGATCACTACCGAGGAGACGGACCGATGACGGACTACAACTGGTGGGTCAGCGAGGAAAAGGCCAGCTACTCGGAGGCCCTGAGGGACGCACGAGGCAACGGTGACGGGTTCGTCGTCGCCCCCCACTTCGAGCCGAAGTGGGAAGGGTCCCGCCTCGTGGACTTCGAGCGACACCTGCCGATGGTGGACTGGGACCTGTTCCGGCGTTTCCTCAAGGGCGGCGAGTTGACCGACGGGGACTACTGGTTCTTCCAGATGGAATCCACCGACGCCATGAACATGGGCCTGAAGGTCAACGAGCGCTTGCACCTGCGGCTGGTTGAGGGAGCGCCGGAAGTGCACAAGGCCATCACCAGGACGCTGATGGGCTACATCGTGACCGGAGCCGAGTAGACGACGCCCCCCGCCAGCCGACCGACGCCCACAACAGGCCCCGGAGCCGCAAGGGCCGCCACCCGGGCGGGTGACGGCCCTTGCACAGTGCCGACAGCCTGTTACGGGGCGGGGGCGGGGGTGAACTCCACCTCCGTGCCGCCGCAGCCGACCGCGATGACCCACAGCCGCTCCCGCTCCGTCTCATCCACCGCCAGCCCCCACCGCAGCTTCGTCGCCGTCCACTCCGCCCCGTACCGGCAGAGCGCCTCCGGCGACGGCGGCAGCCACTGCGCCGGGTCCTGATCCGCCTTCGACCGGTTCGACCGAGCCGTGACCGCCACCAGCAAAGGCCGCCTGCCCTGATCGTTCGCGTACGCCTCCCGCCGCCCCGGCCACCATCCCGCTGGACGACCAGGACCCCCGAACGCTAATCCGAGGGCCCTGCATGAGTGCGCCTGCTGGTTCCTAGTACGAGTCGTCCGCAGCCGGGGCGTACTTTCCGATGTCCTGAGTCGGTGTGTACTCCTCGACGGACTGAGCGCTCGTTGCGGGCTGAGAGATCTCGTCCTCTTCCGGCTGTACGGAGTCGGTGTCGGCCATCAGAACTCACCTTCAATCAGCGTTGCGTAACACTGCCGATCATTCCATGACGATACGTCAATCCGCTATCTCCCCTGACAGGAA
Organism: Streptomyces sp. NPDC048270; assembly: GCF_040652335.1. NCBI lineage: Bacteria > Bacillati > Actinomycetota > Actinomycetes > Kitasatosporales > Streptomycetaceae > Streptomyces > Streptomyces sp. NPDC048270. Next base: position 75,016 of record NZ_JBEZLV010000036.1, on the reverse strand, counting down.
CCCGGTCTCCGCTCCCGGCGTACAGCGCTCCACCAACCGGTCCGGAGCCACCCCCGCACCGATCGGGCCGCGCCGAAAACATGGCGAAAGATCCGGTTTGCTGTCAATAGCCATGACCCCGGGGCGCGTTGGGAGTACACCACACAAGCCGCCTACGCGTACGCGAGGCCCGGGTTCACCCCTGCGGAGGACACGAAGCGGGGCCGGCACCGATGGGTACCGGCCCCGAGGAACCGGTTCGCCGGCGCGCGGCGGGGCGGTCAGCCAGCCGCCGCGGCCAACCCCTTGCCGAAGAGCGGGACGTCGTCCACCGTCACGTCCAGACGGATCCGTTGAAACCGGAGCGGGTGCCGGAAACACCCTGGTCACTGCCCCCAGAAACCCCGGGCGCCGGGCCTCACCCACGCACGCTTGGAGGGCAGCCGTCCAAGCGCCCCACGGCCCACGGATCGTGGCGGCACTGCGCGGATGGCACATGCCGTCGCCAAGCAGCTAGGTTCTGTCTTTGGTCAGCGTCGGGTCCAGATGAGGATGCCGGCGAGGTGGAGTGCGGCCTGGTAGGCGATGGCGAGTTTGTCGGTTCGCGTGGCCAGGCCGCGCCACTGCTTGAAGCGGTTGATGCACCGCTCGACGGTGTCCCGCTGCCTGTAGGCCTCGCGGTCGAAGCCGGGCGGGCGGCCACCCTGGCAGCCTCGCCGCAGGCGGTGGCTGACCTGGTCGGACGGCTGTGGAATGACCGCCCGGATGCCCCGGCGTCGCAGGTGCTTGCGGATCGCGCGGGATGAGTAGGCGCGGTCGGCGAGCACGGCGAGGGGCCGGGTTCGCGGCCGGCCCGGGCCGTTGCGGGGCACGCGGATGCGGGCCATCACCGTCTCGAAGGCGGGTGCGTCACCGGCCTGGCCTGCGGTGACGGTGAAGGCCAGAGGCCGTGCACCGCCGTCCGCGGCGAGGTGGACTTCGGTGCTCAGCCCGCCGCGGGAGCGTCCGAGTGCGTGATCGGCGGGCTCGCCGGGGCGGGTCGCCCCCTTTTACGTGCGCCTGCCGCGTGCTGGTGGGCCCGCACGACGGTGGAGTCCACCGAAACCGTCCAGTCGACGTCGTCGTCGGCATCCGCCGCTGACAGGACGGTGGCCAGGATCGTCTCCCAGGTGCCGTCAACGGCCCATCTGCTCAGGCGTTCGTGGCCGGTCTGGAATGGACCGAGCTCGCCTGGCAGGTCCCGCCAGGGCGGGTTGGTGCGGTACTTCCAGGCGATGGCCTCAAGGATGCGGCGGTGGTCGGCCCACCGCCGTCCGCGGACCGGTTCGGCCGGCATCAGCGGCTCGATCCGGTCCCACATGGCATCGGTGATCACTAATCGGACGGACACATCCGACCAACTGATCAACCCATCAAAGAGACACGCGCTAGCTCCGCTGGTCCAACCCGCGGCCCCGACTGCTCGACGGACGCGGTCGAGGAGGACGTCCTGGCGGCCCTGAGCTGGACATGCCCGTCCAGCAGCACTTGGCGGAGCTGTAGCGGCCGAGCAGGTTCAGATTGCGGTGCCTGAGCGGCGTAGCTGGCCTGAGTGGGGTGTGACCGAGATATGCGCCAAAGGGGCAGCGGGATGATCTTGAAGCCCTGATCCGCTCGGATCTACGTGCGGCGACGTGCGGCGGGGTCGCGTTCGGCGACGCGCCGAGCGACCGACTCGACGCCGGGTCGTGCGTATCGCTCCAGGGAGCGGACGGAGGCGTGGCGGGAGCGGGCCAGCAGCATCGGGGTGGAGGTGCCGTCTTCCGCATCGTGCGTGAGGGCACTGGGCCGTAGCCGGTGAAGCGTCCAGCCGTCCAGATCCTTGATGTCGTCGGGTGAGGCGAGGGGGTTGGCCAGCAGCGGCGTGTTCTCCTCGAAGATCTCCTCAGCGCGGCGGTTTGAGAGCCTGGCCCGGCCGGTCCCCGGGCACACGTCAAGCGTCGGTGTTCCGGCTGGCGCCTTGCGGTCGGTGAGGAACAGCGGGCCGCGGGTGCGTCGGCCGCCTAGCGGAGCACACCGGGGGAATGGCCCGGATTGAGCGGGGCCCGTCACGGGCCGTGCGGCGAGCGGAGGTCAGCATGCCCAACCGATACGTGCGACTCGCGGGATTCGGACCACGTCTGGACCTGGCCCGACCAGACCTCGGCCTGGCAGGTGGCTCTGTCCTCCTCGAACAGCTACTCGCCGACCGCCGGCTGCCTGTCCCTGTCCGCGGGCTCGGTACAGGAACGCCATGATGGGGGCCGCCTCGGCACCGTCCGGGCCCGATGGCAGCACGCCACCCGCCCGCCGCCCCCTCTCGTACCAAGCCCGTCCCGGCATCGCGCGAGGCGAAGGGTCCACCGAGGTCGTCGGGGACGGCGGCGACCGCGTCGGTACGGTCCAGGACGTGCGCGGCGGGGCCCGGCAGTGCCGGGGTCGGTGGCTGCCTGGATGAGGCGCTCGGCGGCGGCCCGGATGGAGAGGCAGGCCGGTTGGCCACGATCCGGTAGCGTGAATAGGCCCAGGCATTCTCCTTTTGTGGGTGGTGGTGGGTTGTGGCCGGGTCGCGGAGGGGCCGGGCAGCCCCTGATGGGCGGGCGGGCCTGGTATTTGTGGGGCGCCGGGAGGAGCTGCGTTCACTGGCGCAGGCCTTGCGGGTGGGGCCGTCGGTGGTGCTGGTCAAGGGGGAGGCCGGGATCGGGAAGTCCCGGCTCCTCAGGGAGGCCACGGGCAGGCTGGAGAACGCAACCGTGATGTGGGGCGGGTGTCACCCGTTGCGTGAGCCGCTGCCGTTCGGCCCGGTCATCGACGCGCTGCGCACCGCCGACCTGCACATCGACTCCCAGGCGAAGCTCAGCGCCGCTACTGCTGCGCTGGCACCGTATCTGCCGACTGTCGCCTGGCAGCTTCCCAAGGACGAGCGGGGTGCTTCTGCTGATCCCGAGGCCGGAGGTGACGCGCAGCGCTTGATGCGGGCGGTGCACGAGTCCTGGGGGTGTTGGGGCCGGTGGTGCTGGTGGTGGAGGACCTGCACTGGGTGGACGAGGCGACACGAGACCTGCTGCTGCTCGCCCGCAATCCTCCGCAGGATCTGCGGCTGGTCCTGACCTATCGGGCGGAGGACCTGCCGGAGCACGGCAATGCGCTGGGCGCGCCGTATCGGTGGCCGGTCGGTGTCGGAGGCACGGAGATCACCCTCAGTCCGTTCACCGAGAGTGAGGAGCGGGAGCTCGCCGTGTCGGTGATCGGGCCGGCCGCTGCCATCGCGCTCGGTGGCAGGCTGTTCGAGCGCAGTCAGGGGCTTCCGCTGGTTGCGGAGGAGGACTTGCTGACGGTGGCCGACCGGCTCGCCCGTTCCCCGGCCGACGGGGCGAGGTCCCTGGAGGCCATGGGGGTGCCCCGGGCGCTGCAGGAAGCGCTGAACAGCCGGGTCGCGCTCCTGGCCCCGGAGGCGGTGGCGGTGGTGGCAGGCCGCCGCCGTCCTGGCCGTACCGGCCACCGAGGAACTCCTGGCGGCGCTGGCGGGACTGGAGGAGGAGCAGGCCGAGGCGGGTCTGGAGGCCAGCGTACTGAGCGAGACGTCGCCTGTCCAACACATCCGACGCCGCGCGGATCGCCTCCCGGTTGAACCGGCGGACGTCTGCCGCAGCCTCGGCGCTGCTGTTCCACCGAGCGGTTCAGCAGCGCCGCCAGCACAGACATGGCCGATGCAGGACTCGCGGGGAAGCGCGGCACGCCGGATGGTGGAGGGGGAGTTGTGGCCACGTTGTGATCGTCGCACAGCTTTGGGTGCGGTCATGAAGAAGGCCTCAGCGGTATGCCGCTGACGCTATGAGCTGTTTGAGTTCAAACTCATAGCGTCGTAGGTGCAGATACCATGTAGTCGATGTCCAGCGCACCGGCCGGTGTGATCTCGCGCTCGTCGTAGTACGACCACCACACGCGCCGATCGGGGTGCAGCCCGAGCCGATCTCCGGGTACACGACCGCTTCGGCCAGGAGGACCTCCTGGCGGGTGTCGCAGCCGTCGGCCGGGATGTCGCCCGGCATTCCAGTGCTTGGAGGAGGTGCGCTGGTAGCCGGTCCGGTCCTCGGTGGCGATCGGGAGCGCGGAGACCGCGACGCCCGTCGGCAGCACCTGCGGCACGGCGGTCGCGGACGCAGCCAGGGTGGCGGGCTGTGTGGCCGCGTGCGCGGCCGTTGGCAGAGACAGGGTCAGGGTGAAGACGGTGGCCGCAACAGCGGACCGCTTCATGATCATCATGGGCCGGTTCTAGCGGCCCCCACGCCGTCAGCAACAGCCCGTGTCGGCCGGGTTCACCCGCCAGAGCACGCCGGTTCACCGGCGAACGCCACTGCACACCAGCCCCGGCCCGTCAGCCGGCGGCCGCGGCCGGGCCTTCGCCGAACCGGGGTACGTCCTCGAGCCCGACGTCCAAGCGCAGCCGCTGAAACCGGAGTGGGTGGCGGAATACGCCGCCGTGGTCGATAGCGCGGTCGGCGCTGACCTCGGCAACCGGGGGGACGAGTGTGGTGTCGAGGGCGTCGCGGCTCCCCCACGCCGCCGAGAACTTCGCCCCCGTCCACGGGTGCCCGGGCGCGGCCGCGGTGAGATGCTCGGCAACCTGACGGGCGGCATTCGGGTGCAGCGGTATGGTGCTCCCGACTGGGCGCAGTCGGCCGTCCTGGTCGTGGCGGCCGAGGACGAGGAGCTGCGGGCGGGTCAGGGTGCCGGTGATCGCGCCGACGATCGCTTCGGTGGTGTCCCGCCTTCTGATCTTGGTCCAGCCGCAGTATCCGGTCAGATAGCGGCTGTTCAGGGACTTGATCAGGATCCCCTCCACGCCCGACACGTCCGCCGCTTCCGAGAGCACCGCCACGCCGAGGTGGTCCTCAGCATGCCCGGTATGGGCCCGTTGTTGGGCGCGGAGTTCATCGCCTGCACCGGCGGTGACATGGACGCCTTCGGCAGCGCGGGCCGACTTGCCGGGGTCGCAGATCTCGCTCCGGTCCCACGGGATTCAGGTCGCATCAGCGGCAGGTGATCGACGGGATTCTGCACCGGGTGCGAACGGGTGTTCAGTGGCTTGACCTGCCTGAACGGTTCGGTCCGTGGAAGACGGCCTACGAACGGCACCGGCTGTGGTCCGGTGACGGGACCTGGGAGCGTCTGCTGCAGCAGGTCCAGGCCACGGCGGACGTGGCCGGCGAAATTGACTGGGACGTATCGGTCGACTCCACCATCGTGCGGGCGCATCGGCACACCGCCAGCGCCCGCATCGACCCGCCGCCCATCCCCGCTTCAAAGGGGGCCGACGGCCCAGAACACCAGGGCGAAACCGCGTGGCAGAACCTCCGCGCCCGGCTGATGAAAGTGGTGCGGGAGGTGAGGGCCTGGGCCGCTCGCGCGGCGGGTTGACCACCAAGCTGCACTTGAGCGCGGACGGCCTTTGCCGCCCGTTGCCTCTGATCGTCACACCGGGGCAGCGCGCGGACTGCACGCAGTTCGAGCCCGTGCTGGAGAAGATCCGCTTCCTCAGGCGAGACCCGGGCCGGCCCCGCAAGAAACCCGGCAGCGTCGCGGCGGACAAGGCATACAGCAACGGGCCTTGCCGCGAGTACCTGCGACGACGCGGCGTCCGGCACACCATCCCTGAGAAGACCGACAGCCTGGCCGCCCGCCTACACAAGGGTTCACGCGGCGGACGACCAACCGGCTTTGACGAAGAGCGCTACAAGAAACGCAAACACCGTCGAACGAGCGATCAACCGGCTCAAACAACACCGAGCCGTCGGCGACCAGATACGACAAGCGCGATTACGTCTTCCTCGGCACCGCAACAGCCGCAGCCCTCACTATCTGGCTCCGAACATGAGCGACCGGACAAGTCCGCCCGTCGGCCGTCCGGCCCGGCTCGTTACCCCAAGGTGCTTGACCTCAAGTCAAGTTGAGCTTCTACGTTCTTCTCATGACCACTTCGAGCAGCACCTCAGCCCCCTTCGCCCCCTCCCACGACGACGCCGGCCTCATCGCCCAGCCCATCGGATACTGGGCCAACGCGGCCGGCCAGGCCGTAGTCCAGAACATCCGGACCGCGCTCGGCGTCCTCGGCCTGACCCAGCCCGCCTGGTGGGTCCTGCACCACCTCAGCGAGCGCCCGAAGGGCTGGGGCCGCGCGGAACTGACCGAATTCCTCAGCTACTACCCGGGCCCCGACGACGACCTGCCCGGCGACATCGACAGCCTCGTCGCCCGGGGCCTGGTCTTTCAGAACGAGGACGGGCACCTGCTGCGGACCGAGTCGGGCGCGGAGCTGTACTCCCGTGCGGCGGCGCGGCAGTCGGAGCTGCGCCGCCAGGTACACGAGGGCGTTCCGGACGAAGAGTACGCCCGCACCCTCAAGGTCCTCCAGCGCATGATCCACAACGTGAAGGGTGACGCGTGGCACCACTGATCCGGGCGGGCGGCCCGGTTCACCGCTCGCGCTGCCCGGCTCCCCGGACCGGTGCCTGTCCAGCATGATCCGCCGGACAGGTCCTAGTCGAACAGCCCGCGCTCAGTCCTCTTGAGGCCTGGGGGACTCCGCTGCCGGGTGGCTGCCTCGGACAGAGAGGGCTGCCGGTCCTGTGACGTCGTTGGCCATGGGGACGCCTGACAGGTCCGCAACCTCGCCGACCGGGACGCTTTTGAACGGCCTCTCTGAAGGTCGCACGCCCGCACCAGGTTCGGCGTGCGTACCCGGGCATGGCGGAGGATCGTGGAATGCGCCACTGGTCCGCGCTCTGCTGAGCCAGCCGGGAGATGTCATGCGCCGTGTACTCGCCCTCATGTCCGCCGGACTGATCGCCGGCGCGGCGGCTTGCGCGGGCGAGGCGACTGTGACGACCACGCCGGGAAGCCGCGCACCCATCCAGGAAGCGGCGCCCGCCGCACAGCAGCCGAGCCCCACACCGTCGCTGCCCGCCACGGTAGGGGCCACCATCGACCTCACCGGAACGGGGGACGGCGAGAAGCTGGCGGTCACCCTCGTGCAGGTCGTCGACCCGGCCCGCGCGCAGGACGAGATCGCCACCCCGGCGGCCGGCACACGATTCGTGGCCGTCCAGTTCCGCCTGAAGAACATCGGCACCGTCGTCTACAAAGACTCCCCCGGCAACGGGGCCCAGGTTGTAGACGCCCAAGGCCAGCAGTTCGACACGGCGTTCTACTCCAGCAACGCCGGCGTGAGCTTCCCCGGAAGCATCACCGTCGCACCGGGCGACACAGGACTGGGGTTTCTCACGTTCGAGGTGCCCAAAGCCTCCAAGATCACCAAAGTTCAGTTCTCCATGAACGGCGGACTCGCCCCGGATACCGGCCAGTGGAATGTGCCCTGATCACGCTGAACCGGGGACTTGGCCCCCTGGCTGCGTACGCGACCATCAGTCAGCTCACCTGGGACAACCCTTTGGCAGTAGCTAGGCGCTGCCGGCCATGGCGTCGCCAGCTCGGGCGGGGCGAGCCACTCGAAACCTGTGCACCTTCCGGCGGGCCCACAGCGACCAACCGCCTCGGGAGCCGGAGGAAAAGACCCACGCGTTTCCGATGGCGCCCCGAAGGCGGGCGAACCGTTTCACAGGGCGCTTCCATGCGGCGGTGCTGGAAGCACATGCCCGCTACGCGCCGGAGCCGTTTGTTCAGGTACCGGGCGGGACCAGTAGCGGCAGGCTGCCCCGCACCGCCTGCCGCCGGCTGCATCGACGGGCACCCCGGCCGGGGAGCGCCACGGGCAGCCCAGGGTTAGCCGCCACCAGAGCCGACCGAGGCCGAACCGCCGGAGGTCCAGGGCGAGTTGGGCTGGGGTCGATGGCGCGTGCTGCGCTCGGTGCGCAGCTCCACCACGACCGCAGCCGGGGCGAGTAGGGCCTCCAGTGCGTCGGCGAGTTGCTGCGGGTCGCCGCGGAACGGGAGCGTGGCGAGCCGCTCCCGGCCGCCCCGCAGGACGAGTTCCAGCGCGAGCGTGGAGACGGCCGGCTTGCGGTCGCCCTGGTACGGCTCCACCACCTCGTGCGTCAGCCGCACCTCGCGCAGGGTGTCGACGGGCAGCCAGTCGTCCGGCCCGGCGGCCCGGACCAGCCGCAGAGACGCAGGCACCCCTGTCGGCGCGAACTCCACCCGCAGGATGCGCCGGGCCTGGGAAAGGGCCAGCGCCAGCCAGCCGAGCAGGTACTCCAGCCCGGCGATCACCCCCACCACCACGAACACGGTCGAGGCCCGCGCCCCGGCCAGCGCCATCCAGAAGGCGACGAGCAGGGTCGGCACGCCCAGGACGAGCGGAGTGAACAGCGCCGACCCCACCGAGGCCAGCGCGTTCCACGCCGGCCCGACCGGGCCGGTGCGCAGGACCAGATCGGTCGAATCGGGGCCTTGTCGCAACACGGCATCGGTGGCCATGCCTCCAGCGTAGGACCGGTCCGCAAGAGCGCCTCGACCACATTCGGCCGTTAAGGCGCCGCTTCTGACGGCCCGTATCCCTCCGCCGGCGGGCCCGGCGGGCTTGCCGTGGCTCGAAATGGGCCCGGGACCGGAGGGCCCGTAACCACAGGCCCTGGGCAAGCCGCCCTCGCGAAGGGCTTCCCCAAGTTCGCCTTGGGCTTGCCCAGACCGCGGGCGTGCGGAGCTGCTGCGGCTGCTCGACGGCGGCCTGCCGCCCTACGGCCGGTCCCCGCCACCAGCAGCGCTGAGGAGGCGGTGGCGTGGGTGGGGGGCTGGCCGGCGTCGAGGGACTCGTGGGTGAGACGGTCGCGGGCCGGTACGTGGACGGCCTGCGCTCGGGGTGGGTGAATTGGCGGATGAGGCACATCACGGAGGTCCTGGTCGTCGGCGGGCGAGCGGGAGTGGCAGCTCCCGGGGACCGTGGGCGGCCTGCCAGGTGCCGCGCCTCTGGGGCGGGTACGTCATCGCCGAAGGCTGCCTCGGGTGGGGTCAGCGCGTACGGGGCGGGCCCGGCCGGCCGGGATCCGGGCGTGGGCGTGCCGGTACACCGGTAACGGGCGCAGCAGGCGGCAGGCCACGGGCCGGTGCGCGCACCACGCGGCCGGTGCGCGGTTTGGTGGTCGGGAGCGGTGCGCCGGCCGGGCCGGCTGCTTCGCGCAGCAGGACGGCGGCGTCGGCAGCGGCTTTCGCCCGCGCACGGAAGGCCTGCGCGCGGTGCCAGTCGGCGGCGGCCTCCACCGCCTCCACGAGCGCTGGGAGCAGGGTGAGGACGACCGCGGCGCCGCCGCCCCGGGCCGCGCGCGCGGCCCGTTCCAGGCACGGGCCCCGGCGCGCCAGCCGGCTCGGGCGCAGCCCCCCAGACAGCGGGCGCCGGGGGCTCGGGCGGCCTGCTCGAACGCGTCGGCCGCCCGCCGGACACGGTCTCGCACCAGGCCGGGGCGTGCGCGACGGCGACGGCCAGGAGATCATCGAGGGCCGCGACAGCGCCGGCGCCTTAGGCCGGACCGGCGCGGCCCAGGAGTTCGGATGCTTCAGGATCGGCGCGGCGCTGGTCGACACCTGGACGCTTCCCACCGCGCCGAACGAGGCCGTCGCGGTCATGGAAGCCCACCGGAAACGCCGCCTGCTCGACTCCACGGTGGACATCCGCAGCGATCCTGGGCGACAGCAATAACGGATCAGACTTCCGCTTCCTGCCCTACGGATACGGCAGCGGCCAACCCCGCATGATCGACCGGGCACGGCAACCCCGGCGCGTCTTTCCAGCCACCACAGAACTGCCACCCATCGCCGACGACGAGGTTCTGCAGACGACGGGGAAGGAACTTCTAGAAGGCCTTATACACCAGTTCGGGATCAACGTGCACTAGGCGATCCCTTTTGTATGTGCCATCACCCATAGGTCGCCACCGGCCCCTCACGGGGCCCCGTGTCGGTGCCTCTGCCCGTCGCTGTGGAGATGTAGCAGCCCTTGTGCTCGCGCGGGGTACCCGGGTGATCGTTCCTGTAGAGCTGAAAGCCGGACCTCTTCGGGTCGCTCAAGTAGGCCGCATCATCGGAGGACACGTAGACGCAGAAAGGGTACGCCTTGGGCGGGCCTCCCTCGGACCGATGTACCAGCAGCCTGCCTTCGTAACGGCCGATCGAGAAGACCAGGCCTCGGGCGGAGAACAGCGCGACGGGCCGTCGTCCGTGCGCAGGGCGTAGGCGGCGAGGGCGAGTTGGGCGAGGCAGAAGGCGGCCCAGGCGGCCGGCGGTGCCGGTTTCCTTGACGGCGTGGCGGTGCTTCCAGATGGCTGCAGGGTGCCGTAGGCCCAGCGGTGGCGTTGGTGCCACAGTCCCCGGGCGGGGGTGGGGACGTGGGTGAGGGGGTGGGCCTCGCCGCGGTGGACGACGCGCCAGCCCTGACGGCACAGGGCCATGGCGATGTCGGTGTCCTCGGCAAGGGTGTCGGCGCTGATTCCGTCGCAGGAGGCGAGGGCTGTGCGGCGGAAGGCGCCGGTCGCACCGGGGACGGTGGGCTGGCTCCGGCGAGGTCGAACAGGCGGCGCTCCAGGCCGAAGTTCATGACGTATTCGAGGTGCTGCCACAGCGGGAGCAGGCCGGTGGGGATCTCCCTCGCCTCGGACCAGAAGCGCAGCGTCCAGTGCGCGGTCCCGGACGCCTACGACGCCGACCTGTACTTGCTCGATTCCACCGGCAGTACCCTCGTGCGCTCGACCAACGACGGCGCCGGCACCGACGAGGCCGTCACTTTCACCAGGGCCGCCACGGCACCGGCACCTACTACCTGGACACCGAGGCCTACACCGGCTCAGGCTCCTCCCCCTACAGCTGCGCCGTGACCACGGCCTGACGTACACCACTGGAGAGCCGATCACCCAGCCGATGGCCGCCCGCCGGCTGACGGACATCAAGCGGCCGGCTCCTTCAGGAGAGGGCCGGCCGCTTCAGTTGCGCCTGGTCCGGCACGGTTGCCGCATACAGAGATCTGCTCCTGGTGCAGTCCTCGGATGGGCTGAGCAGCGGCGCGGTTTGGCCATCCGAACCGACGAGCCCGCCGGTGCCCACCGGGCCGCACTGCATCTCGTCGGCATTCCCGTCCGGGTGCGACGCTGACCGAGCGGGGGAACCTAGGTGATCGCGGGGCCGGAGTCGTTCAGCCATTCCCATCGTGACCAAGTGGCGAAGCCAGTCTGCCACCGGTGGTAGACGCCGGTGCTGTTCGTTCCGAAGACTTCGATGCGACCGTCGGCGTTGTTGGCCGTGCCGACCGCCGTGCCGGCGCCACCGAAGGTCTCCCACTGCGAGAACTGCGCGTTCGGACCGGTCTGCCAGGCATGGCTCGCCGTGGTGGCGTTGATCGCGAACACCTCCACCCTGCCGTCGACCGAGCGCGACGTGGCGAGTTCGGCGTTTCGGGGCCCACCGGTGCCGGTCCACTCCGACCACGACGTCGGGCTGGTCTGCCAGCGGTGGAACACGCCCTCTGCGTTGGAGGCGAACACCTCGACCCGGCCGTCCTGGTTGTGGCTGGCGGTGACGGCGTGTCCTCCGGTGCCGAAGTCCTCCCAGGAGGACCATCCGCCGTCGACACCGGTCTGGTACAGGTGTTCGAACTTCGAGTCGGACAGCGCGAAGACCTCGAGTCGCCCGTCGGGCGCGTTCTCCATGGCCAGGCGCGCGTTGGGCGGGCCGCCGTGGGTGCCCTCCCACCTGTCCCAGCCTCCGCTGGGCGCGGTCTGCCAGCGGTGGAAGACTCCGTCGGCGTTGGAGGCGAACACCTCGATCCGGCCGTCGGGGTTGTTGCCCACCGCCAGCCGGTGTCCGCCGGAGCCGAAGTTCTGCCAGGACGACCACCCGGCGCTGGGCCCGGTCTGCCACATGTGCTCGAAAGTGCCGGCCGACAGCGCGAACAGTTCCAGCCGACCGTCCGCGTTGGCCGCGACCGCCAGTTGGGCGTCGCGCGGACCACCCGCGAGCCTCCACGGCGACCAAGCGCCGTTCACCTCGGTCTGCCACGCGTGGTACACGCCGTCGGCACCGGCGGCGAAGGCCTCGAGTCGCCCGTCCGCGGACTGCCCGGAGACGACCCGACCAGCGGCGTACGGGTGCCGGGGGCCGCCCTTCTTGTCGGACCACAGGGCGTTGGCTATCAGCGTGGCGTCGCCCGCCTCGATCCCGTACAGGTGGCGCAGGTCTTCCCGCGGCTGCTGCACGCGCCAGCACACGTCGCCGATCGGCGCGTTGTTCCACGAGCCGTTCGGATACAGCCGTTCCATCGCGTCGAGGAAGGCGTTGGTGGCGTAGGCCGGGTTCAGACGCTGCTCCCGGCTGCCCCACCAGTCCTGCTGCTGGAAGAGCCCGATGCTGGTGTGGTCGACGGCCTCGGAGTAGTTGTTCATGCTGGTTTCCACGATGATCGTGGCGATGGCGATGGCCGCGGCCCGCGGGTTCAGTCCCCGGTCCTTCACCGCCTGCGTGACCATCCGCGCGCAGGATATTTTGTATGCGTTGAGGTAGCCGGCCATCTTGGCGTTCAACTGCGGGTTGAGCTGGTCGGCCATCACGCCGTCAAGAGCCGACGGACCGGCCGGATCACACGGCGCGGTCGGGATGGCCATGCCTTGCGGGCCGGCGAAGTACCGCGAGACGCCGGTCAGTTCGTTCTCCCCCGGCCGCGGATCGGGACCGGGTTGGGCGACGGCGACCGAGGCGGTCGTCGCGATGAGCAACGCCCATATGCCGGCCGCCCAGACCAGTGTGGTGAGTATGCGCAATAGGCTGGTTCTTGCCATGAAGAGTGGCCTTCCGTCGTCAATTCCGAACTCGGTGCGGATATGAGTGGGCGCGCACCGACAGGGCGGACACCGCGGCTGTCAGCTCCGCGACATGGGCGGAGGCACAGGTGTCATCCGACCCGAGCGAGGAACCGGCAACTTCCGGCGGGGAGCATCAGGCACTCCTGACGCCTGAGCACGGTGGTGGCAAGGCGGTCGGTGGTGACGTCGTCGGCATCGCTGCTCACCCGGGGGCCGGACGGGTCGGTCTTGCGGGCGCCGTCGACAAGGTAGCGGGGGGTGTGTTGGGCAGGGCATCCGGAACGATCCGGAGTGACACCCGCTAGCGGATCAGGCATCCTCGAGCGGGCGTCGACGTGCCCGGATCCCTGGACGCCGGGCACGTCCTGCCCGCCGGCCGCGTCACCAACCTCTCCGGGCAACACATCTAGAGCGGCATGGTGCACCCAGGGAGTTCCGGACGGTCCCTTGTGCGGACGGCGGGCAGCCAGGCCGTGGACTCCGCGTCCGGGCCGGGGAGGCGGATGCGGAACCAGACGGTGGAGTGCAGGTCCGCCTCGTCGATGATGGGCCGGCCGTCACGCAGCCGGCATTCCGCTTCAAGCACGTCGCCGTGCCACACCCGGGTGGCTACGACGTTCTCAGCCGTGTAGGGCCGACGCGGGTCTTTCGCGAGGCCCAGGCTGCAGAGGAGGGCGCGGTCCTCCCGGCCCTGGCACTCCCGTTCGGCGTTGTACACCCGTACGGCGGCCCGTCCTTGGGCGGAGCCGTCCTCGTCCCGGGGCCACCACAGCGCGGCCGCCGTCGTCGAAGACGCGGTGAGAGCGAGGAGGGTGGCGAGGAGCCCGGTACGGAAGCGGGGGCGTGGCGGCCGACGGCCGGGATGCACGGCGGCGGCCCGGATCCGTTCCAACAGGCTTTCGGCCGTGTGCACGGCCCGGGCGGCGTGGGTCGGGGCGAGGCAGTCGGCGATCATCGCGCGCCAGAACTCAGGCACGGCGTTGTCCATCCGCAGCGGGGCCCGGCCCTCGGCGTACTCCTGTGCGGCGGCGCTCCGCGCGGCGGGCGTCGCCCCGGGGAACGGCGAGGCCCCGGCGGCGAACACCTCGTGGATCACGATCCCGAGTGCCCAGATGTCGGCCGTCGCCCTGACTTGGACGCCCTGCTCCCCCAGTGGCTGCCGCCACCGCTCGGGGGGAAGGTAGTCCGGGGTACCCATGGGGGGCGCGTAGCCGTGCGTGCCGCTGAGTTCGATGGCGAAGCCGAAGTCCGAGAGCCTCACCTCGCCGTCCTGGTGGAGGAGGATGTTCTCGGGCTTGAGGTCGGTGTGCATCCAGCCGGTACGGTGCAGGTGGGCGAGGCCCTCGCAGATGCCGGTGACGATCCGGCTCCCCTCGCTTTCGGTGATCCCCGTCGCGAGCAGCTCGCGCAGGCTGCACGTGGCCCGTTCCATGACGAGGACGATCGCGCCGTCGAGGAGTGGCTGGTCCGGTGTACTCAGCACGAGGGTGTCGAGGAGCCTGACGAGCCTGGGGTGCTGCGCCCTGCGGCCGACCTCGACTTCGCGGCGGGCGGCTTCGGCCACGTCGCGGGCCTGGCGGGGTGCGAGTCCGGCGGTCGGCATGACCTTGAGGGCGACCTCAGGTCCCTCCGGCCCGCCCGTCGGCCGTGCTGCGTAGACGGTGGCCCAGCCTCCGGCGCCGATCGGCTCGTCGACGACCCAGTCGCCCACGCGGTGCCCGCGGGGCAGGAGTTCGGAGCGGCCACTGCCCCACGAGGTGGCCCGGCGGTGCAGGATCGCCACGGCCTACCGCCCGGCCGCGGGCTGGTTTCGCGGCGGCAGCAGCGCCAGGTGCTCCTCTCTGATGATGCCGAACTTCAGCGCGACCCCGACGACCGCCTCGCGCTTGCCGTTCCTGCGGTCCGCCCGTCCGGCGCCGTCGGGGGCGGGGGCCTGCACCCGCAGCTTCTCGTCGGCGAGGTAGTCGATGTGCGAACTGACCGCGCGGGCGGTCAGCCTGGCGCACGCGGCATGTCCGCGGAGCCTCTCGACGATCTGGGGCGTGGTCGGCACCGCGACGGGCCAGCGGTCATCACGCAGCCAGGGTTCGCAGAGCGCGACGAGCACCAGGAAGTAGGTGGCGGTCTCGTCCAGGGAGTACGCCGTCAGGGTGCGGCTCTCCCCGGACCCGACCATGGCACGCGGGTCGAGATACACGTGGTCGGGGGCGAACACCTGGAAGAAGACGGGGGTGTCGCGGCGTGAGGGCAGCACCACCCGGGAGAATTCGAACGGGATGGGCGCTCCGGCCCGGCGCGGCGGAACGCGTAGGTACTCCCCCGCCCCTTCCGGGTTCTGCACCAGGTAGCTGTGGGTGGCGCTGAAGTTGCTCAACTGCCAATGATCGTCAGTCGCGTGGATCTCGCCGGCAAGACGGGAGACCGTCGCGTCGGCTAAGCGGAGTTCGACGGGCGTAGTGGACGAGCCGCGGCCGAACCGCGCGCGTTGCCCCGGCCCGAGCCTGAGGGTCGCCGGGCCACCTTCGCCCGCTTCCACCAGGTGCACGACGATCCCACTCAACGGTCCGCTCCCCCCACGCCACGTCCCCCGCCGTTGCCCGATACAACGAACGGTACCGTCTGCGCGCGGGGGTCCACCGGGTGGCATACGTCACGTTTCGCGCCGCCGCACGGCCTCACACCGTACGGCGGCGTTCACGCAGTGGGAGCCCCTGACCTCAGGGGCCCTAGGCCTCAGGGCCCCTGACCTCAGGGCCCTGGCCTCAGGGGTGCCACGACCCGGTCGCCGAACGAGGTCCAAGGCTGCCAGCCGCTGCTCGGGCGCACCTGCACGCGGGTGCGTATCCGGCCTTCGGCGGTCACCGCGAAGACATGGAGCCGCCCGGTCGCGTCGGCCGCGGCGGACGGTGTGCCGGCGAGTACGACGCCGGGTTCGCCAAACTCCGCGCCGGTGTCCCAGCCGCCGCCGGGGGCAGTCTGCCAGCGGTGATCGAGCCGGTCGCCGCCGGGGGCCAGGGCGAACGCCTCCAGCCTGCCATCGGCGCTGGGAACGAGCAGCGGGGCCGCTGCCGACCAACCGAACAGCGGCCGCCAGTCACCCCAACCGCCGCTCGGTTGCGTCTGACTGCGGTGGAAGGAGGCCACCCCGGACGGGGCGATCGCGGCGACGGTGAGCCGGCCGCTGCCGTCGCGCGTCACTCGCGGAGCCGCGCCGGCCGCGGTGCCGAACCGGATCCAAGCGGACCAGTCGCCGCCCGGCGCCCACTGCCACCGGTGGCGGATCTCCGCGCCGCCGGGCGCCAGGGCGAACACCTCCAGACGACCGTCCGCGTTCACCGCGACGACGGGCGGGGCGGCGGCCGGGCCGCCGAATCCGGCGTCCCACGGCTCCCAGGTCCGGGCCCCGGGCATTCGCTGCCGCCGCCGGGCGATGACACCGCCGCCGGGGCTCGGCGCGAAGACCTCCAGCCGGCCGTCGGCGTCGCGGGCGACGGCCGGGGCGGCCCCGGCCGGGCCTCCGAACTCCTCCCAGTCGTGCCAGCCGCCGTCCGATCGCTGCACCCGGTGGTGCAGGTTGGCGCCGCCGGAAGAGAGGGAGAACACCTCCAGCCTGCCGTCGGCGTTGCGGCCGAGCGTGGGGACCGCGCCGGCCGGTCCGCCGAACGGCTCCCAGTCCGACCAGGTGTCGGCGCCCGGGTCGAGCTGGACGCGCCGCAGCATCGAACGATCACCCGCGTCGAGGGCGAACAGGGTCAGGTGGTCGCGGACGTCGAGAGCGGCGACCGGGTTGTCGGGGCTCTGCCACGGGGGTGGCGTGTCCCGCCAGTCCAGCGGGGCCAGGTACAGGCCGCGGCGGAACCAGCCCGCGGCGGAGGCGTACCACCGGTGCCCGTCGGTGACCGGTTCGACGGCGTGACCGGGCACGTGCCCCGCGTATCCGTCGAGGGTGAAGCGGAACGGGTCCCGGGAGGCGAGGACGTCGGTGCCGTCGTACCCTCCCCTGGGCCCGATGAACAGATGGAACCAGCCGTCGCGTTCGACCACGAAGGGCGACTCGGTGACGGAGACCCCGGCGGCGTCGGTGATCTGGTCGGCGTACGCGATGCCGGGCTCGCTCCAGTGCAGCAGGTCCTCGGACCGGCGGTAGCAGACCAGGTGGCGGCCGTCGGCGGCGGAGAGCTCGGTGTAGTACATGACCCACTCGCCGCCGATCCGCACGACCATGGGGTCACGTGCGGCGAGCCCCCGGAACAGCGGCCCCGACGGCGCACGGGTCCAGGTGAACAGGTCGGTGGAGGTGGCCAGATTGATCGCGGCCCCCGAACTGCCGCCGGCGGCGTAGAACATCCAGTACGTGCCTGCGGCTTCGATGACGTGCGGGGCCCACAGGTGCTCCTCGCCGTGATAGGCCGGGGCGACGGTCAGCGCGTCGGCGTGGGCGGTCCACGGGCCGTACAGGTCGGGGGCGGAGGCATGCGCGAAGGCGACCTCGGCGGCGCTGTCCGGTGCCTGGCCCGGCGCCGCGCTGTCCCCGACGATGCTGAACAGGTGCCACCGGCCGTTCCCCCGGATCAGGGTGTGGTCGTTGAGGTAGCGGCGCCGGCCGGGTACGGACGGGTCGTGGACGTGGGTGAAGGAGCCGGCGCCCACCCATGGGCGGGGTGCCGGGCCACTGGCGGAGGCAACGGCCGCGGCACGGCCGGTGAGCGGGAGCACGAGGGCTCCCGCTCCGGCCGCCCGCAGCAGGCGACGCCTGCTGATCGGATGCACGGAACTGCTCCAGGTCGATCCGGACGGCTCAGTTGACGGGTGGCCCCGAGGTAGTCAGCCAGGTCCAGCCGGACCAGGCGGAGAATCCGGTCTGCCATCGGTGGTACACCCCGGTGGGGTTGGTTCCGAAGACCTCGATGCGACCGTCGGCGTTGGCGGTGGCGGTGATCTCGGTGCCGCCGTCGCCGAAGGACTCCCAGGGGCTATAGGGGGCGTTCACGTCGGTCTGCCAGAGGTGCCGGGCTTCGCTGCCGTTAACGGCGAACACCTCGACACGGCCGTCGGCGCTTCGCTGGCTGGTCAATTGGGAGTCGACGGGGCCGCCGAACTGCTCCCAGCCCGACCAACTGGTGGGGCTGGTCTGGTATCGGTGGAAGACGCCGACGGGTCCGGACGCGAAGACCTCCAGGCGGCCGTCCTGGTTGTGGTCCAGGGTCAGGTCGTGTCCGCCGTCGCCGAAGGATCGCCAGGCGGACCAGCCGCCGTTGATGGTCGTCTGGTACACGTGTTGGAACGTTTCGCCGTTGAGGGCGAAGGCCTCCAGTCGTCCGTCCCCCGACTTCTCCATCTCGATGCGGCTGTTGGCGGGTCCGCCGCCGGTGGACTCCCAGCCCGACCAGCCGCTGTTGGGTGCGTTCTGGTATCGGTGCAGTACGCCGTCGGGGCCGGAGGCGAAGACTTCGAGGCGGCCGTCACCGTTGGCGCCGACGGCGATGTCGCGCCCGCCGCCGCCGAACGGCTCCCAGCCGGACCAGCCGCCCGAGGGCTGCAGTTGGTAACGGTGCTGGAAGACCTCGCCGTTGAGCGCGAAGACTTCGAGCCGACCATCCGCGTTCGGCCCGATCGCGAGTTCCGCGCCGGCCGGTCCGCCGAGGGGCTCCCATGGGGACCAGGACCCGTTGGCACTCTCCTGCCACGCGTGGTGGACGCCGTCGGCCCCGGCGGCGAACACCTCGAGGCGTCCGTCCGCCGACCGCGCCGACACCACACGGCCAGACTCCGCCGGATGCACCAACGGCGCGGGACGGGGACCGGTGCCAGGTGTGCAGGGCATCGTGATGCCGCGTTCCGCCAGGTAGGGGATCGGGTCGACGCGCACACTCGCACCGGGGTTCCCCCAGACCCGCAGGTGAAGGTGGGGACCGCTGGACTGGCCCTCGCTGCCCATCAACGCGATCTGCTGGCCGGCAACCACACGGGCACCCACCTGGACGTCCCGCTGGTACATGTGCCCGTACTCGGTGATGGTGCCGTCGGGGTGAAGGATGCGGATCCACTGGCCGTAGCCGGTGGAGTCGTACCCCGAGACGGTCACCTCGCCGTCGCCCACCGCGTAGATCGGGGTACCCCGGTCGTCGGCGATATCAATGCCGTTGTGCTCCCGGCTGTAGTGCTGGGAGATGAAACCGGTGGTCGGGCAGGCGGCCGCGAAGGCTGCCGCCCGGGCCGGGGTCACGGCGGAGGCAGCTTGCGCCTCTGCCGGCGTCGCAGCCGCGAGCCCCGGCAGCAGGGTCGCAGTCGCCACGAGAAGCGCACCGACGGCACGTCTCGACAGATGTCCGGTGAGGTGTCGGGAAAGACCGAGCAACACGTGACGTCCTCCCGTCACGCCTTGCGCAGGCGCGCGATGACGCCGTTGATGTCGCGCTCCAGCATGTCACCGCGGACGAAGTGGCCACCGTCCAGCTCGTACCACTCGTGCGGAATGCCCACGCGGCCGAGGTGGTACCGGAAATCCCGCTGGGTGGCGAGCACCGTCCTCTCGTTGGCCTGGTCCCACCAGCTGACCGGATCGGGGCTGGTGCCGGCTACCAGGAAGACCCGCTTGTGCCGGTAGCTCTCGATGCGCTCGATCGGATTGTCGGCGCTAACCCGCGCTTGGTCCCACGGCACCCCGTAGACCGTGCCACCGCCCAACTCCACGGCGGCAGAGGAGGCGTTGGCCCAGTGCGTCACGATGTCGCCGTGGGGTCCGCGCAAGTCGGCGGGGCCGGAGTGGGCACTCACCGAGGCGAAGTGGCCGTAGTACTTGGCCGCGTACTTCAGCGCACCGAAGCCGCCCATGGAGAACCCGGATACGGCGCGGCCGTCGTACTCCGCGTACGTACGGAAGTTCGCATCGATCCACGGCAGCAGCTGCGCTATGTGGAAGTGCTCCCAGTCCCGGGGGCCGACGCCGGAGCTGACGGGGTTGGAGTACCAGCCCGCGCGTCCGCCGTCCGGCATCACGACGATGAGGTCCTTCCAGGCGGTCAGGCCCCGGATGTTGTGATGCGCGTCGAAGGTGATGAAGTCCTGCTGTCCGCCGTGCAGCAGGTAGAGGACGGGGTAACGGCGTCCGCTGGTGTGGTAGCCGTCGGGCAGCAGCACGTTGACCGCGGGGTTCCAGCCGATCGCGGCGGTCTGGAACCGGTAGTACCACATCCGGTGATCGTTCTCGTTGCGTTCCACGATGCGCAGGCCGAAGCCGTCACCGACGGCCGCGGCCGTCGGCGCCGCCGCGAGGACGCCTCCGGCCCCCAGGGACGCTGCGGCTGTCAATCCGCCGGCGTACCTGAGAATGCTCCTGCGGGTGGGGTTCTGCGCGGTCACGGTGACCTCCTGTGGGCGAGCGTGGCTGGGCATCCGGCCGCCGTCCCGGCGGCGGCGCCGCTTCGGAAGCTAGCGCCGGCTGCCGGACAGGGGTATCCGGAACCTTACGGACTGACAGACACGACTCGCGGGCGCTATCGACGTCGCGCGGCGCCGTACGGGGGCACGCGGGCGGCGCCCGGGGCGGGCCGCTGTAGTGCCGTGGCGTGGCCGAAACGTTGGTGGAACCGGACCGCTGCCCTGACCGCGCCCGCCCCCGAAGTGCCAGGGCATTCCGTCCCAGATGCGAGCGGGCAGCATCGGGCCTGCGGTACCCCGCATCCGGTCGGTGAGCCACGCACGTCCCCACGCAACAACGATCCGGTACGCCTTGAGGAGCAGGTGTCTGAAAGGACGCATGGGGCGGCCCTGCCGACCCCACCTCTGCTGTCGGCAGCGGCACCGCCGAACGCATCGCTCTCCTCGAGGTCGTCGGCGCCGGCCAGTTCGCTGCCGCCCCGCTGACCGGCAGCACGTCGCGGTGCGTGGCCGGTGGCGGGGCGCAGACATCCGCCTTCCGCCTCGGAATCCAGTCGGCGCTATCCCCGGGGGTCGCGCCCTGTGACTCCTTCGTACGCTTCCACCAGGCAGGCGAGCACCGTGCCGATCTGCTCCCGCACCGCCGGGTCGGTGATGAGTCCGTCCGTGCCGATCATCTGCGAGACCACTGGAATGCTGACGCAGGCCGATTCCACTATGGCGGCCCCGGTATAGCCGAGTACCAGGCGCAGCGTGTCTTCCGCACCCTGGCCACGCCCGGTTGCGGCAGCGTTCACCCACGCCACGGGCTTGTCGCAGATCTCGGTGCCGCCGACCGTCCAGTCCAGCAGGTTCTTGAACGAGCCGGGCAGGGTACCCGCGTACTCCGGAGTGCAGATCAAGACCGCGGCAGCATCCGCGACCGCCGCCCGCATCTCGGCCACAGGCCCCGGTAGCGGATCGGTGTCATCGTCGGGGTTGAAATGAGGAAGCGCCGCCAAGCCCTCGTACACGGCGGTGCGCACGTGCGAAGGGGCCACGGCTTGCGCGGTGCTCAACACCGCATCGTTCGACGAGCCAGCCCGCAGGCTTCCGGACAGCAGGAGGATCAGAGGCAGCGAAGACACCTCACCACCCTACCGACCCGGGCCGGGCCGGACCCTGGGCGCCCTCTGATCGCTGACTTGGGGTCCGGTCCGACCGGGAGCCATGGAACGGGCTTTCGCATGTCTCAAGTGCTGCCTAACGAGGATGCCGGAGCCTTTGACGGAGCCGGTGCCGTCACCGCTGAGGAGCTCGGCCGCCTTCACGCCGGAAGGCAGCTTCCGGTAGTTCTTCTCGGCGACGAGCTCTGCCTTGGCACGGGAGTTGGTGCTGTACTGCGGCGTGTACCAGTTGCGGAGCGTGCCGTTGCAGCTCAGGGCCTGGCGTACCAGCCGTTCTCGCCGCTGCCTTCCGACGGGTCGTACGACTGGTGCAGTCCGAGCAGCGCGGCCACCAACCGGGGGTCCCAGCTCCCGTCGAGGACCCGGTACTCGTCCGCAACTCCCCGGAAGACGAGGTGTGCCCGGCGGGAGGAGTCGCGCCAGATCACTCTGCGCGGCTTGCCGAAACCGTCGTCGCCCTCGCCGAGCAGGGACATGATCAGCCATATCAGGCTCACGGGCAGGCCGACGGGCCACCACATCGCCCACCAGAACAGACGCCCACGGAAGCCGCGTACGGAATGTCCGGTCACCGATTCGACGGTCCAGCGTGCGCGGGCGCCGCGAAGGGCGCGTCCGCGTCGGTACGTGATCCGGCCCAGCGGGGCACCGTACGGGTCGTCCACCCGGTACACGGCGGGGCGTCCGCTCACGTACGAGCCTGTCTCCTCCGTCGACACCCGGGCGGTCGCGGTCCCGTCCTCACCGACGACCTCGAAGGTACGGGCGGAGGGGTGTTCGGCGCCGCCGCGGCTCTCGGGCGTTCGGCGCAGCAGCCCGATGGCGACATACCGTTCGCCTCCCGCGCCGTCGCCGTGGCAGGAGACGACGGGCAAGGACGTCCCGTACCGCACGTTGTACGTCATCCGCCCCTGAGTCACGCTCTGGCCTTTCCCCCGCGTCGCCGCATGGCGGCGTTTCCGGCCCTCATGATCTCATTCGCTGTTCAGAGACGCGTTCAGAGGGCTGGCCCCGGGCCGCGAAAGGCCACTTCTGCGACCCGTCAGGCACCCCGGAGCCGGCCCCGGTTCGCGCCCGAAGCCGCCGTCACATCGGGAAGCACAGGAGACTCACCGGTGCTTGTAGCCATAACGCGTCCATCACCACAAGCACCCGGACCGCGGCTGCAGATGCCAGTCGGGACGACACCTTGGCGTCACCAGAGCTTGTCCCTCTCTCCTGGGTACAGCCCGATGCGGGTGTGTTGGAACGACGCCTGCGCGTGCCTGCCTGTGGCCGAGAAGAAGTCCGCCATGGTGACCTTGTCGAAGCCGGGCTGGTCACTGGGGGAAGGGAGCACGCGGCGTTCCTCCGATCAGCGCCGTTCCCGGAAGAAGGTGCCAACCCGCGCTCTCATAGAACGCCTGGAGCGGGCGGTCGCAGGTGAACAGTCCCAAGTCCAGATTCCGGGCGATCATCAGTTCCTTGGCCGCTGCAGCCAGGCGCCGCCCATGCCCCAGACCGCGTACCTCTCGACGCGTCACCATCGTGCTCAACCCACCGGCGGCATCACGCTGACCGGCATGCTCGATCTCCTTGAACAGAATGTCCAGCGCGGCGAGAACCCTGCCCCCGTCCACGAGAAGCATCGACCATGGCCGCAGCTCCGGGGCGTGGGTCGGCGCACTCCGTGCAGGGCCGTCGCCGTCGGGACGGCCAGGCCTGATGCTGGATCTTCAGCACCTGGGCGCGCAGCTTGGGAGGCGCGGCTTCCTCGGGGAAGGACAGGATCTGCATGCCTGATTCTGTTCACGCACCGCATCAGCACAAGCTTCTTTCCCGACGACGACCGCCTCCGTGCGCGGAGACGTGACGGTCCTGGAGCACTTGGAAGCGACCGCCCTCCCCCAGCGACACCCGGAGAGGGTCTCGCGGGGTCCCACCCCTACGGCCGGCATCTGGTATGGACCTGACAAGCAGGGTCGACTAACGTAACGCGCGACACTCTCTGAGAGCGCTCTCAAGCGTTCAACTCCCCACAACAGGAGGTCTCGTGAAACGCCCCGCCCCCCTGCGTACCGCCGTCGCCGCCCTGCTCCTGACCGTTGGCCTGGGTGCCTCCCATGTTGGCGTGGCGAGCGCCGTCCAACTTCCGGAGCCCGTGGCGGCGCCGTCCGCCTCCGCCGGACTGCTCGACGCGATGCGCCGGGACCTCGGGCTCACCGCTTCCCAGGCCGAGGAACGCCTGACTGCAGAAAGGGCCGCCGCCGCCCTGGACAAGATCGCGCGGCAGACCGCGGGTAGTGCGTACGGCGGCTCGTGGTTCGAGCCCTCCACCGGCCGGCTCGTCGTCGCGGTGACCGACCGCGCGGAGGAGGCCGAGGTGCGGGCCCTGGGCGCCGACACGCGGCTCGTCCGGCATGGCGCCGCCGAGCTGGACCGCGCCAAAGCACGCCTCGACACGCTTCGCGCCCCCGCCGGTGTGGCCGGCTGGCACGTCGACCCGCGGACCGACAGCGTGGTCATCACGGTCGTACGCACGGAGCGGGAAACCCCCGCCGTACGGGCCTTCATCGACCGCGCCGGAGCCGACGGTCCCATCACCGTCGCCGAAACGGCGCAGGCGCCCCGTACGTACGCCGCCGGCACCGTCGGCGGCGACCCGTACTACACCGGTAACGTCCGCTGCTCGATCGGCTTCTCCGTGTACGGCGGCTTCGTGACGGCGGGGCACTGTGGCCAGGCGGGGGCCGCTGTGCGCGGCTGGGACGGGTCCGCGATGGGCACCTTCCAGGGCTCCTCGTTCCCCGGCAACGACTACGCGTACGTCGGTATTCACAGCGGCTGGTGGACCGTACCGGTGGTACTCGGCTGGGGCGCCATCCCGGACCAGCTGGTACGCGGCTCCGCCGAAGCGCCCGTGGGCGCCTCGATCTGCCGGTCGGGGTCCACGACGCACTGGCGCTGCGGCACCGTCCTCGCCAAGAACGAGACCGTCAACTACAGCCAGGGCGCCGTCCACCAGATGACGAAGACCAGCGTCTGTGCCGAGGGCGGCGATTCCGGCGGCTCGTTCCTCAGCGGCGACCAGGCCCAAGGCGTCACCTCCGGCGGCTGGGGCAACTGCTCGTCCGGCGGCCAGACGTGGTTTCAGCCGATCAACGAGATCCTCAACCGCTACGGGCTGACGCTGCACACCGCCTGAGGTCGGCACGGCAAACGGGTCCTTCCGAGCTTGAGCACCGGGGAGGAACCGCTGCATGGCTGCCGGCCAGGGCTGAAGGGGCTTCTCGTCGAGGCGCCCCCAGGGGCGCCTCGACCGACCGGCCGTCAGTGCCAAGCCGTGCGGCCCAGCCGAAGCAGGTCCGTGCACCTGACGTCGCAGACCATGCCGGTCCCATGGTCGACAGGCTGCGCGGCGCCGGGCACCTGCTCCTGGACGAGGGACCGTCCGTGGGAGCCGATCTCGTGCCCATGCGCGCACAGTCCGTACGGCTGCAGGTACCCGCAGCGGCCGTCCAGCCGACGATCAGGGGCTGCTCCGATCCCTCCTCCCTGCTTCAAGCCAGCCCTAAGCGCGTGTTAAGCCGGAGAGCACAAGAGAAAACCGCAGCTCAGAGGCACGTAAGGACGGGCGCCTGACGTTGCCATGACAGTCACCTCTTCGTGATACTCGCTGCCGTCGGGTGACATCGCGTCTCGGTAGGTGCCTGGACGCTGCAGGCTGCTCCACCGCGGACGGCGCCCAGAAGTGGCTGGTCGGCTGACCGACCAGTCACTTCCCCTTCCCCTTCCCCTCCCCCTCCCCCGTTTGCCCCCTCCCCTCACGAAGAACGGATCCTTACCGTGACGGCTCGCCACCAGCGAACAATGCCCCGCAGAAAACTCCTCGCCGCGACAGCCGGCCTGGCCCTGGCCGTACCCGCCGCGGCCGCCTGGTTCGAGGCGAACGCCAACGCGTCCACCACCCCCACGCTCCCCCTCGACCTGGTCAACACCACCGGCAACAGCACCGTGTACGCCTACGTGCTCGGCCGCGACCCCGCGGCCGGCGGCAACTGGGCCTTCATCCAGGCCAACGGCTCCAGCCTGTACCACCCGCCGGCCCCGGCCAACGATCAGACCCCGCTCGGGGTCGACTGCGCCATACCGCTCAACGCGTCCGGCTCCGGGGCACGGAGGGTAACACTGCCGCGCCTGTACAGCGGCCGCATCTACTTCTCCGTCGGCGCGAAACTCACCTTCCTGATGAACCGCGGCGGCGGCCTGGCTCTACCGTCGGTGAGCAACCCCACCGACCCCAACGCGAACGTCCCTCACGACTTCTGCGAATTCACCTTCAACAGCGAGCAGTTGTACGCCAACATCACGTTCGTCGACATGGTGTCGCTGCCGATCGCCTTCCAGCTGGAGACCGGACAGGGCACCCAGACAGTACGCGGGTTGCCCGCCGACGGGCTGTCCCGGGTCGCCGCCGCGCTGCGGGCGCAGTCCGCCGCCGATGGCAGCGACTGGAGCAGGCTGATCGTCACCGCGGGCGGCCGCGACCTGCGCGTACTCAGTCCCAATCTGGCGATCCGCGGCAACAGCGCGTTGTTCCGAGGCTACTTCGAGGGTTACGTCGACGAGGTGTGGAACAAGTACCGCTCCACCGACCTGCGCATCGACACCCAGTTCACCTGGGGAACCGTCACCGGCCGGGTGAACGGCGACGTCCTCGCCTTCCCCGGAGCCGGCAGCTTCGCCAAGCCGTCGACCCTCTCGATCTTCTCGTGTAGCGACGCGCCCTTCACCACGGGCAACGACCTGATGGGCAATCTCAGCGCCCGGCTCGCCGCCGCCCTCAACCGCACCACCCTGCTGGACAACCCGCACCAGCCGACCGCCGAGAACCCCGCCACCTTCTACATCCGCCCGCGCACCAACCACTACGCCCGCATCCTTCACCAGACCACCCCCGACCACCTCGGGTACGCCTTCCCGTACGACGACGTGCATCCGGCCGGAGTCGACTTCGAGGGCAAGGTGCAGTCCGGCAGCCCCGGCCGCTGGACCATCACGGTCGGCGGCGTGGCCGGCGGCGGAGGCACACCCACCCCGACGCCGACCGCCACCGCCCCCGGCGACGGGGTCAGCGCCTTCACCACCATCCAGGCCGAGGCGTTCAACGCCCAATCGGGAGCACAGGTCCAGGCATGCTCCGACAACGGCGGCGGATCGAACGTCAGCCATCTGTCCAGCGGCGACTGGCTCAAGTTCTCGTCCGTCGCCTTCGGCTCCACCGGGGCCAACCGTTTCGACGCCCGTGTCGCTTCCGGCGCCGGCGGCGGAGTCAGCGGCCTGGTCCAGGTCCGCCTCGACAGCCCCGCGGCCACCCCGGTCGGCAGCTTCGCCGTCGCCAACACCGGAGGCTGGCAGGCCTGGCGCACCGTCCCCGCCAACATCCGCCGCACCACAGGCACCCACGACGTCTACCTGACCTTCGACAGCGGCCAGCCCGCCGACTTCGTCAACGTCAACTGGTTCTCCTTCGCCTGATACTCCAGCAGCGGATTGCCTTCTGAGCTGGTGGGTGTCGTTGCCGTGGCTTGGTAGGGGTGGCCATCGGATCGTTGGGTGATGTGTGTCGTTGACTGACGCCCAGTGGGCACGCATCGAGCCGCTGCTGCAGGACCGGACACCCCGGCGGGGGTGGGCGGTGGCGGGATCACCGGCAGGTGGTCGACGCGATCGCGTTCAAGTACCGCACCGGGACGCCCTGGATGGATCTACCCGAGCATTTCGGGTCGTGGACGGGCGCCCGCAATCGGCTGCGGATGTGGGCCGCGGACGGCACTTGGGCGAAGGCGTTCACAGCCCTGCTCGCCCAGGCCGACGCCGCAGGAGACCTGAAGTGGGCCGTCGCTGTCGACTCCACGATCGTCCGCGCTCACCAGCACGCCGCCGGGGTTCGGCAAAAGGGGCCCCGGCCGGCGAGCCGTCCGACCATGCCCTTGGACGCTCCCGCGGCGGGCTGACCACGAAGATTCACCTCGCCGCCGACAGCCGCTGCAGGCCACTCGCGTTCGTGCTCACGCCGGGCCAGGCCGGCGATGCTCCCGCATTCGTGCAGGTGATGGCCTGCTTGAGGGTGCCCCGGCAGACCGGCCGTCCCAGAAGCACCCCGGACGTGGTCCTGGCGGACAAGACATCCCACGCGGATAAGCGTCAAGCCGTCGCTGCTTTGAGCCCTGCTGAGGACTGCTGGAAGGCGGTTGCTCCGTCGTAGGTGTGGCCGTTCTGGAGGCAGTGGAACAGCATGCCCATGAAGCGGTTGAAGAGGTTCCGCTGTGCTGCGACGTGCCGGTCGCCGGCTGCTCGTCGTCGGTCGTAGTGGGCTCTGGCGCCTTGCGACCTGGTGAGAGAGTTGAGGGCCCAGACGTAGCCGACGGCGGCGAGCCTCTGGTTCTTGACCCTCCGGCTCATGACCTTGCAGCTCTTGCCGCTGGCCCTGGTGACCGGGGCGCTTCCCGCGTAGGCCTTGAGGGATCCGGCGGTGGCGAAGCGGGTCCGGTCGTCGCCGATCTCTGCCAGCACCCGGGCACCGGTCAGTGCGGCGAGCCCTGGAAAGCTGCGGATGACCGTGCGTCCGGATGCTCCTCAAAGGCCTGCGTGACGGCCTCTTCGAGCTGGTCGGCGTTGTCGCAGGCGGTTCAGCTGCCTGAGCAGAGCGGAAGTCTGATGTCCCAGAGCCGCTTCGACCTGCGGGAGCTGGTGGAGGTAGTCGCGCTTGAAGACCTCGTGGAGCCGTTCGGCTTCGGCCTGGATGCCGCGGACGCGGCCAGCCTGCTTCAGCAGCGACTGCAGACGCCTCCGTGTCAGCTTCGCGGCCGATGCCGGGGTGGGCGCCGCGGCCAGGATGCTGCGGGCCTCCCTCGAGCACAGGCCGTGCTTGTGCTGGGCGAAGGCGGCGAGGATCGCCGGATAGAACTCTCTGGGCTGGGAGCGAAGCTTGTTGTGGGCCTGACCGCGGGCCCAGACGGCGTCCTGCTGGGCCGGGGCGAGCACGGCGATGGCCTAGACGAGCTCGGAGTCCGCCGGCAGCGGGCGGTGGGCGGCCATGTCAGTTCACAAGATGTTGGCCAGGGCCGCGGCGTCGACGGCGTCCGACTTCTTGCGGGCGACGGCGTGGCGGTCCCGGTAGCGGGCGACCGCCAGCGGATTGACAGCGAAGACCGGTCGGCCGGTGGCCCGCAGACAGGCGACAAGTAGTCCACGGGAAGTCTCTATCGCCACCGGGATGGGGGTGTCCTCGCTGTCACCGTGCTTGGCTAGCACAGCCATGAGCTGGGCAAACCCTGCGGCATCGTCGCTGATCCGCACCTTGGCGAGCTGCTGTCCACCCGCATCGACCAGTGCGATGTCGTGATGATCTTCGGCCCAGTCCACCCCGCAGAACACTGGCGTCGGTAATCCGGCCATCTCCATCCGGCTCCTCCTTGGTGACGACTCTTTCCCAGGTCAGAGCCTGTGCAGGGTGCGCGTGCTCCCTAATGGAGGTGCTCAAGGCACGTCATCCCACCAGCCGTTCGGAACCCCAGCGGGTCGCGCGGGCCTCGGTCCGCGTCAGAGCTGAAGGCTCAAGGCCGAGCTGAGAGGTGATCCGCACGACCGGCTCGGACTACGAACAGCCAAGCGCCCGAGAGCCCCCGACGGACCGTCCCGCATCAACAGGACCCCTTCGGAACTCATACGGAACGAACCGCACCTGATTCCGAACATTCCAGCCCGGACTGCTGGGCGCGAGCCGGCCTCGTCTTGTCAACAGGGCTCTCGACCCGGGCATACTCGAAGGCTCGACTCGCGCCCACGGAGGCCAACTCCCACCGGCCTTCGCCTCCCATTAGGCGTACTCGTCCCGCCGCAACCGGCGTCACCTGCGCGGACGCCAGATCAAGCACACGATTCCTGAGCCGAGAGACCAGCGGGCCAACCGCCGGCGCCGCGGCAGCAAGGCGGTCGGCCCACAGGGTTCGACAAGCGATCTACCGCCGCCGCAACGAGGTCGAGCGGACCAACAACCGGCTCAAGAACTTCCGCGCCGTCGCCACGCGCCTCGACAAACGGGCGTACGTCTTCCACGGAACGGTCACCGTGGTGGCGATCCGCCTATGGCTCCGTCCGGAGTGAAGGGCCCCGTTCAGAGATCCTTGACACCCGGGTTGTGATGGCGAAGTTCGCTGAGTACGCGCTCGTCGACAGCCCTGACGTCCCACGAGGAGCTGTCGAATTCGGTCAGCACGATCACCAGCTCGTCCCCGGCGAACCCACGTGCTTCGGCATCGATCAACTGGAGGAAGGGGGTCGTCAGCGAACAGTGTCAACGTGTCCATGCCGGTGTCAGCGGACCGCCTCTCCATCTGGACACAGCGGGGATCGACGATCTCGTCGAACTCGACGCGCCACGTGAGGTCCAGCCCGAAGCTGCCGAGGCGAACCAGCAGCTCAGCCAGGGGCATGTAGTGCTTTCCGTGCCAGGCACGAAACGTGATCCCCTTCATCCCCGCCTCTGCCTCGGCTGTATCTCGTGACATGCGATCCCTCTTCGTTCCGGCGAACAGTAGGCCACGTCCCTGATCAGCTCATACGACCCATCGGACAGGCCCTCGCTGGTCGGCAACCTCAAGAATCCCACCGCCCCCCTTCGCGCTGCGGTAAACCGGGCCGGGGGGTATCGATGCGGTCCCTCGACACCCACCCGGCCCGGAGCTGCACCTTCCTCGGCGCCCTTGGCCTCGTTCTGGCCAGGGCCGCTACGGTGTCGGAAAGACAGGCGGACCGAACCGCACGGGATCGTGCCAGGGTTGGGTACCGACCACCCACGCCACGTTCAGGGCACCCTGCTTGTCCACCGCCAGCGCCGTCAGCAGGTTGTCGTTCTGCTTCGCCATGGCGACGGGAGCCCCGGCCGGGAAGACGGCCGGGCCGAACCGCACCGGATCGTGCCACGGCTGGGTACCGACCACCCACGCCACGTTCAGGGCACCCTGCTTGTCCACCACCAGCGCCGTCAGCAGGTTGTCGTTCTGCTTCGCCATCGCCACCGGCGCCCCCGGCGGGAACACCGCCGGACCGAACCGCACCGGATCGTGCCACGCTTGCGTACCAACCACCCACGCCACGTTCAGGAAGCCGTCCTTGTCGACGGCCAGCGCCGTCAGCAGATCGTTAGCCTGCTTCGCCATCGCCACGGGCGCCCCCGGCGGGAACACCGCCGGGCCGAACCGCACCGGATCGT
>NZ_JBEZLV010000036.1:0-44319 GCF_040652335.1 Streptomyces sp. NPDC048270 | reverse complement strand
CTGCCACGGTTGCGTACCGACCACCCACGCCACGTTCAGGAAGCCGTCCTTGTCCACGGCCAGCGCCGTCAGCAGGTTGTCGTTCTGCTTCGCCATGGCGACGGGAGCCCCGGCCGGGAAGACGGCCGGGCCGAACCGCACCGGATCGTGCCACGGCTGGGTACCGACCACCCACGCCACGTTCAAGGCACCCTGCTTGTCCACCGCCAGCGCCGTCAGCAGATCGTTAGCCTGCTTGGCCATCGCCACGGGCGCCCCCGGCGGGAACACCGCCGGGCCGAACCGCACCGGATCGTGCCACGGTTGCGTACCGACCACCCACGCCACGTTCAGGAAGCCGTCCTTGTCCACGGCCAGCGCCGTCAGCAGGTTGTCGTTCTGCTTCGCCATCGCCACCGGCGCCCCCGTCGCGAACGGCGGTTTCGGCGGCGGTGGGACCGGGTTCTCGCCGAGGGGAATGGCGCGCTGCCCGCCGATGTTGCCCGCGGCGGCGTACCGGCACACGAGGATCCATCCCTTGTTGCCGTTTACGGACACGCCTTCCTTCACGCCGCAGCCGATCGCCGTCGTGGACGACTGGGGGGACATCCACACGATCTGCGAGTAGTGGCCCCACACGTGGTAATTGCCGCTGGGAGCCTTGCTGTCGACCGGCGCGTTGTTGTCCGCGTCGAACGCGGCCTTCTCGGCCATCCAGCTGAAGCCCACCCCCGGGTCCATGGCCATCAGCGGCTTCGCCGGGCCGGGGGAAGCGTGGAGCAGGTTCTCGCCCTCGTTGCCGTTCGTGTCCCTTCCGCTGTGGACGAGCTTGCCGTCCTTGCTGGAGGCGGGGTCGTCGGCCCAGGCCTGCGCGTCGCAGGCGAGCTGGGGATCCCACCTCACGGACACCAGGGGGAAGGAGGGGTTGTACTTCCGGAGGGCAGCCTGGCGCGCGTCGTTGTGGGCTCGTACGAAGGCGTCGGCATCGGTGGCGCTGATCTGTGAGCCGGTGCCCGGCGGGGGGACGGACGCGGCGCATCTGGGTCCCTTCGCCTGGGAGGCCGGCGCTGGCGCAGCGGGCTCGTGCGCGGAGGCGGCTTGTATCGGCCCCATCGCGCCCAGGCCGCACAGCACGGCGGCTGATGCTACAAGTGTCTTCAGTTTCATCGGATACCCCGTTTGTGTGGCATCGCGGTGACCTGCGCGGGTGCCGGGGCCGGTCTGGGCGGCGGCACGGGCGCGACGGTCCGGCGTCGCAGAAGCGACGGCTGACTGTCAGCGTCACCCGTTCGCAGGGCACCCGCCCGCCCAGCGATCGACCGCTACGCCATCGGGGTGAAATGCGCAATGGACCGGCTGGGCGCCAGCAGCCGCTTCGAAGCCGGCATCAAAGCTGCTCAGAAGGGTTGGCTCTGATCGCGGTTGCGCCTCGGACTCCCGCGTGAGGCCGCCGCCCGTCGCGGCATTCCTGTGAGCCAGTCTGCGACGCCGGCCTGGCCCGCCCTCGGGGCCCGCCGCTGTGCTGTGATCATTAGCTACGCGGTGGCTTGAGCTGACGGGCCTCGGCTGCCTGGTCGCGAACGTACGGGTCGGCATCCGCTGCCAGCTGGTCGAGCACGGCCGAGGTCGCGCGGTCTGCGGGCTCCAAGGGGGGACGCCAATCCAAGGCAATACGACCCACGCCCGGACACCCTATTCCGCGACCACCTGTGCGAGCGCGGCGTTCCGGCGGTGATCTCCATCCCGGCGGACCAGCGGGGCCACCGCCTGCGCCGAGGCAGCCGGGAGGTAGGCCTCTGGGCTTCGACTGTGAGATTTGCAGGCAACGCAACACCGTCGAACGGTGCATCAACCGCTTGAAGCCGTGGCGGGCATCGCCACGCGCTACGAGAAGACCGCCGCCCTCCACCTCGACGGACTTCACATCGCCGGCACCTGCCTCTGGTCC
Source organism: Streptomyces sp. NPDC048270 (assembly GCF_040652335.1). Classification (NCBI taxonomy): domain Bacteria; kingdom Bacillati; phylum Actinomycetota; class Actinomycetes; order Kitasatosporales; family Streptomycetaceae; genus Streptomyces; species Streptomyces sp. NPDC048270. Next base: position 42,392 of record NZ_JBEZLV010000036.1, on the reverse strand, counting down.
GCGAGATGAGAGATCCCTCAACTGCCCGTCGACGGCCTCCGCCCACATGCCAGGTCGGCGGAGGGTCAGACTGCACAGGTGCTGATCAGACGAGAACCCCCGCCGACCTGGCCGCTGTCCGTCCGTGCGGTAAACCTCGCCTCCTCCGGCAAACCGCATGAGGAGGAGCCTGTGGAGGTGCTTCTGCAGGACGCATTGCAGAAGGGTGGACACTGGATCCCAGCGCTCTCGCTGGTGGCCGAGGGCGAGGATGGCGTGATCGTCGGCCATGCTCTGTGCAGGTGGGGTCGTATCGGTTCCGTCCGAGTCCCCGACCTCAGCCTGGTTGGTGTTCACAGCGACCATCGCCGCCGCGGCTTCGGAACGGCTCTGGTCGGCGCCGCTCGCCGCGGCGGACGCCCTTGATGCTCCCATGGTCGCTGTTCTCGGCGATCCCGACTTCTACGGCCGGTTCGGCTTCCGCCCGAGCACCGACTTCGACATCGTCGGCGAGGAACCGGCTTGGGAGCACCTGTTCCAGATCCGTACCCTGGCCGCCTACGATCCGTCCGTGCAAGGCGCATTCATCTGGTCGGTGACTGGAACGGCGACGGCAAGGACACCATCGGCGTCTACCGCGGGCCGGACACGTCCTTCTACCTGATCGATTCCAACACGTCCGCCACATCGACCACAACGTGAAGTTCGGCAACCCCGGCGATATTCCGATCAAGGGCGACTGGAACGGCGACGCCACCGACAAGGTCGGCGTCTACCGGCCCGCCGACTCCGACTTCTACGGCGCGGCCAAAGACTCCAACCAAGTCATCTACAGCGCCCGCTTCGGCAACCCCGGCGACCAGCCCATCACCGGCCAGTGGTAGCAGCCACCTGACCTGACCGCCCCCAAGGCACGCGCGTGATCCACTCACGCCATGAGCAGGGCGCCCCACGAGCCGGGCACCCTGCTCGGCCGTTCAGCAGCCACGCTGTCGGGCCAGAAGGCATCCCGGCGCATTCCAGCGTGCGGGGATGCGGGCGGGCCGTGGGGACGGCCAGGGCTCCGATGGTGTGGCCCGCGCGAGCGCAGCCGCGACCGACGCCTGCGTTGCCCTGCTGCAAACGATCGATCAAGATGCACGGCACGTCGCGGACAAGGTTCCCGGACAGACCTCCACGGCCCCGAAATAACATGCCTCGCACCCGTCACGCTGGTTGCCCGCCATGGCACACACATCCAGCCGCGGTACCGGCTGAGTATTGATGACCGCCAATGCCACGGCACTCGGAGCTCCTGCCCGGCGCATACCGCCGCCGCCTCCGGTCACGCCGAGCCCGTGGCATCCCTCCACACCGGTCGGCAGACCTCCCCAGGAATCTCCCCGGGGGAGTCGCAGCCGCGCGGGCTTCCACGTCTGTCAGGGGACGTTGCGGCCTGGACCTCACGTCGTGGAGGGGTGCGGCCCCCCGAACCGGGCCGAGGGGACGTCGTGGCTGTTCCCCCAGGGCCCGTCCCAAGCGGTTGCCGACATGCCCGAAGTGCTGACCGCCCGCCGATCTGGCTGCGTCGAGGCAGCTGACCTGCCCGGCGCGCGGTGGCCTCCACTTGTTTCGTACCGATGCCGGTCGCAAGAGCGACGAAGTGGATGGTCAGTGGGATGCACCGCTCATGTCTCGCAGAGCTGCGACGCTTCCCCAGGCGCTGGCGAGTACCACGAGTCCTCCGACGACGAACGCCCCGTTTGCGCTGGTCGAATTTTCAGACTTCTGCTCGTCCAGGTCGTTACTCCCGGTCTGGTTGCTGCCTGAGTAGCTGACGCAGGTGTCGCCTGCTGACATCGTTTCGCCGCCGCAGTCGGCGGGTGACTCGTTGATCTTGAATCCGACGAAAAGGATCGCCGCGCCGACGGCGAGGAAGAAGAGACTCGCCAACAAATTCTGCGTGGGGTGTTCTCTCGGGCTGAGCTCATCGCTATCAGCCCTCCATGAGCGCTGCTGGAAGAACACGGGCGTTCTTGGTCGACCAGGCCGGTCCTGGCCCGGGGTCTTTGAGCCCTGGGTAGGGGAGGCCGCAGGGAACAGGAGCGGCCGGTGTTCATCCCGCTCTAGCACGAGCTCCTCGGCAGGGGGTGTTCGTGCCCGATGTCCGCGGCTCGTCCGGCTGGGGACGTTCCTTCGTGGACGCAGACCTCGGCGCCGGCCGGTTCGCGGCGATCGCCTACATTGCCGACTGCGCGGCCCACGTGGTCGCGCTCGGATACGCCGCCCCCTCTGGCTCGGGGTGATGGGCCGCTCGTACGGCGGGTATCTGACCATGGCCTGCCTGATGTGGCACCCGGAACTCTTACGCACCGGGGTCGTCGTCTGCGGGATGTCAGACTTCGAGTCGTTCTTCGCCGGTACTGAGCTGTGGATCGCGCAGTCCGCCACGGCCACGTACGGCCACCCCCAGCACCGGGAACTCCTGCGTGCACTGTCCCCGATGAGCCGGATCGACCAGCTGCGCGTCCCCGTATTGGCCGTTCACGGAGAGCACGACACCAACGTGCCGCTGATGGATCCGAGCAGTTCGTCCGCGCCTCGCGCGACCGGGGTGTACCGGCTCGGCTGCTGACGTTAAAGGGCAAGGGCCACGGGTTCCTGCGGGCCGACAACCGGCGCCTGTACCGGCGTGCCGCGGCGGACTGGCTGGAACAGCACCTCGGCTGACTACGGGCCCGGGGCCGGTTCGGGGGCCCGGCAAGGGTCAGCCGGCCCGGGGGCCCGGTAAGGGTCAGAGCTCTCCGGGGTCCAGTTGTTCCAGGGGCTCCAGCGCCGGGCCCTGGAGGATGCCGCCGTCGATGCCGAAGCGGGAGCCGTGGCAGGGGCATTCCCAGGTGCGTTCGGCGTTGTTGAAGGCGACGAGGCATCCCAGGTGAGTGCAGACGGCGGACACGGCGTGCAGCCCGCCCCGATCGTCGCGGTGCACGGCGCAGGGCTTGCCGCCAAGCCTGACCACCGTCCCCTCGCCCGGCCGCAGGCTCCCTACGGGGCCGTCGGTGCCGTCGCCGAGCGCATCGAGGCGGTCCTTGACGAAGTGTTTCCCGGTGTCCCACTGGGCCTTGAGGAGCTCCGGGGCGGAGCGCAGGGCGGACCCGAGGCGGGCGGGGTCGTAGAGGCCGCCCCACGGGTCTTCTTCGCCGCTGACGAGGGACGCGAGGATCGTCCCGGCGAGGACCCCGCCCGTCATGCCCCAGCCGGCGAAGCCCGTGGCGACGTAAACGTTCTTGCCGCCGCCGGGCAAGCGGCCGATGAGCGGCAGGGTGTCCGTGACGCTGTTGTCCTGGGCTGCCCACCGGTGGGTGACGGTGAAGCCGGGGAAATGCTGCTCGGTCCAGGCCTGCAGGCGTGCGTACCCGGCCTCGGTGTCCTCCCCCTCGCCGGGGGCGAACGCCTCTCCCGTAACGATCAGGAGACGGCCGCCGTCGTCGAGCGGCGCCGTGCGGACCGACCGCTTGCCGCCCTCCTCGGTGATGTACACGCCCTGGGGATCCAGACCGGCGGGCAGGGGGCCCGCGATCACGAGGTCGCGGTGCTGGGTCAGCCGGGCGGCCAGCAGGGCGTGGTCGAAGACGGGGTGGTGGGTGGCCACCACGATGTGCCGGGCGGAGACGGCGGCACCCGAGTCGGTGGTGAGACGGCACGGATCACCGTGGTCGAGGGTGGTCACTCGGGTGTGCTCGTGGATGCTGCCGCCGAACGCGACGATGCTGGCGGCCAGGCCGCGCAGGTACTTGAGTGGATGGAACTGCGCCTGGTCCTCCACCTTCACGGCTCCGGCCACCGGGAACGGCAGGCCGGTCGCGGTGACGAACGAAGCGTTGAGACCGGCTGCCCGGGCCGCCCCGGCCTCGGCGCGCAAGGCCGCCACACCGTCGGGATCGCGGCCGTACGTATAGGCGGGGCGTTCCTCCAGCTCGCAGTCGATGCCGAGTTCCGCGGCCACGTCGAAGACGTGACGCAGTGAGGCGCTTTGGGAGGCGGCGTACCGGCGTGCAACGTCCTCGCTGTGCTCCGTTCGGAGCGTGTCGTACACGGCTGTGTGCAGGGCGGTGAGTTTTCCCGTCGTATGCCCAGTGACGCCCCCCGCGAGCCGGTCCGCTTCCAGTACGACGACCCGCAAACCCGCACGGGCGAGCTCCCATGCCGTGCTGAGCCCGACGATGCCGCTGCCGATCACCGCCGCATCCGCCTGCGCCGACCCTGTGAGAGGAGCGAAGGACGGCAGATCCGCCGTCTGCATCCAGTACGAGAGGCCGTCGTTCGATGATCGGTTCATGTCCGGCGACTGCCCACTGGAAAGGGGCTGATGCGCGGATGCTTCTTCTGTGACGCACCGTGCTGAGCGGACACACCGGTATGTCATCCTGACGAATCTGGTTGATCAGTACGCCCAGGGCACGCGCATCGTGACGAGCGCAAGGACGCGAGACGGACAACTACGGGGCAGTGGCAACCGCGAGCACGACCCCATGGCCCTCACCAGCGAGGGCGGGCGGTCCACGCTCTCACCGCGCCCTGGTCCTCGCCGCCGCCGACCCCACGTCGGCGAACCTCTCGCCGGGAACACCGCCGGCCCCCAGCTGCGCTACCACCTCGTACGCGTCCGGCTCCCGCAGTGGGTCCGTCCAAAGCTCTCGGCCACCGTGACTCGGCGGGCTGCGCAGGGAGGTGAAGTGCCCGGTCACAGCCACCGCGCTGTGCGGGGCCCGGCGCGATACTCCGGGCCGGGCGCTGCCTGGCCCGCGCACCGGTACCCCCGGCCCCTGCGTGGACCTCGACGGCTGGCCCGGCGCCGTGGATCAACCGGGCCCCGGTCGGTCGTAGGTGAGCTCGCGCTGGAGGTCGCGCCTGACGCCGGCGGGGAAGGGAGCGAGCCGGAGTACTGCCTGCCGCAGTAAGGTGCCTGGTCTGCAGGGGTGCGGGCGAACAAACCGGTGCGTCCGTCGCCATGGCATACTTTACGGACGAACGTGCGGGCACCCGCCTGGTGAACGATCAAGGGGCGGGAGAGCACCTGTGTGGAAAGCAGTAGTCAGAACTGTGGCCGCGACGGCCGTCGTCATGGCGGGCGTGACCGGCTGCGGCGGCGGGGACTCTGAGGACCCGCGGGCGGCAGGCCGTCCGGATTCGTCCGCCGCCCCCGCTCCGGATTCGTCCGCCGCTCCCGCTGTGGCGGACCGGGACGAGGTCGACCGCGAGGTCGAGGAGGCCACGGCTGAGGCGGGGATGATCGGGCTGTCGCCGTCGGCGGGCCCGGACGCCAAGGGGCCGTCCGGTATTCAGCTGGCTCCGTGCACGACACTGTGGTCCGGCCATCCCGACGCCCCGGTCGGCCAGGGAACCGGGGCCGGACCGTACGCGGCTGCCGTCGAGGCACTGGAGAAGCGGGGATGGCAGCGCGAGAGTCGCAGCGAGCGGGGGGAACTCGCCCTCGTCTCGCTCAAGAAGGGCGACTGGAGCATCCGTGGCAGTCTCAAGGAGACCAACCGCGTCGACATGATCAGCTTCGTCGGCGTGCATGCCCGATGCGCCCCCGGCCTGCCGGAACTTCCTGAACTCCTGACCCTCCTTCTGGCATAGCGGACGGCACAGCGGATCCCGCCTCGTCCCTCCTCCTCGCTAGCCCCTGGGAACGCGGGACCGCGCCGGGGGGGCAAGGCTCGTGCCCTGCACTGCCAGGTCGCCTTCACGCGGTATGAGATGAAACGGCTCAGCCGCGACGGCGCCGAACTCCCTACGGCGGCCGGCCACCTCATCGCCCACGGCCTGGCCCTAGAGATGCTCGCGGGCTTCCGGTTGCCACTGGACGTTCGGTGAAGCGGCTTGGTTGCCGGTCGGCCTTCGGACAGGGGAGGTCGTCGATGGGGAGGCGGGCGGCTCGGGGCAGGCGGGCTCGTGGCCGAGGTCGCGGTCGGTACTGCTCATGAGGGCCTGCGGTGGGACGGAGCGGGCGTGGGCGGGGCACTGCTGCTCCAGGGCTGGGTGTGGGGAACGAACCGGCCGAGGCGCGCGAGCGGGGTTCACGGCGAAGCGCGACCCGTGGGCAGACGACTTGCGCCCGACCCCTGCCTGCCCTGAGGACCTGCACACCATTCCGGTCAGCAGATATCAGAAGCGGGCATGAATGCACAGACCGGGACAGGGAAGGTGTCTGGGGGGCCGCGCCCCTGCGCGGCTCCCCCTGTGCGCCCCCGGTCCCAGGTTCTGGCGGCGCTTCGCGAACAGCTGGAGACCGATCGTGGAGCAGATGACGAGGGGTGTCGTGGGCGCGCCCTGCTGGCTCAGCCTCATGGCTCGTGACCTACCGGCCGCGCAGGACTTCTACGGGGCGGTGCTGGGCTGGACCTTCCGGTATGCCAGTCTCGGACGCGGAATCGCGGTCGCCGAACTGAACGGCGTGCCGGTCGCGGGCGTCGGCGCGGTGGCGAACGACTTCGCGGTACCTGTCGCGTGGACGACGTACTTCGCTGTCGACGACGCGGACGCGGCGGTGGCGCGGATCCGCGACTTCGGCGGCACGGTCGGGATCGGTCCCGTGTCCTTTCCGCCCGGCGGCCGCGCGGCCCTCGCAACCGATCTCGAGGGTGCGTCCTTCGGCGTGTGGGAGGGGCGGGTCCTGTCCGACTGGAGGGTCGGCGACGGCGAAGCCCCGGCATGGCTGGAACTGCACACCAAGAACGCCTTCGATGCCGCTCTCTTCTACGGCCGGGTCCTCGAGTGGACCGACGATGACGCCGGTGGCTGCGAGGTCTTCTACGAGCAGGACCAGGTGGTATTGCGCCATGGCGGCCAAGCGGTGGCCCGCCTGAACAGCGGCCCCGTCGAGACCAGCTCCCCCAGGCCCCAGCTGAGGCCCCGCTGGCGGGTCCACTTCAAGGTCCCCGACCTTGCCACCGCCCGAGCCACGGTACTCGAATACGGTGGGAGCATCGTCTCCGACGACCTGCGGCCTGGCGGAACGGGGCACGTCACCGTGCGGGACCCGGACGGCGGCCTGTTCACCCTCGACCCGACGGCGGGTCGCCCCGCTCCCACGACTCTGGGCGCCCAGCATGTGTAGAACCCTCGCAACAACAAAGACGCGTACTTGACACGGGCCATCGAAGAGCTGACGGGCACCGACCTGGTCAATGAGGAGTACGACGATGTCGTGGACGCCGTGGTCGTCTGGTTCCGGGACGATGACGGCGATCTTGCCGACATGCCGGTCGACTCAACGACACTGGTCGAGGACGGCGCCCTGATCTGGCTGTTCACGCCGAAGCCTGGACGCGAGGGGTATGTCGAGCCCTGCGACATGCAGGAGGCCGCAGTGACGGCCGGCCTCCAGCAAGTCGGTTCCGTCGGCGCAGGTACGGGCTGGAACGGCCTTGGCCTGGCCACCCCAAGCCAAGCGGTAGCGAAATGACCTGGACTTCTTCGGCACCAGGAACGTCCGCACGCTCACTCGTCGCCGCGGGCCCGCCCTGTGCCGGCTGCGCCCTGGCGTACTGCCAGTCGGCGCAGCCGATAGCGTCGTGAGTCCTTCCACCAGCCCAGCCGGTGCTCGGATTCCTGCGGGAACACGGCTTGGACGGCCACCACGGCAATGGCTGCCAAGAGGCACAGGAGCACGAGCACATACAGCCACCACGGCGCGCCGACGACAGCAGCCACAGCCGCCACCACGATGGCGACCCCGATGGCAACTGACATCACTAACGGTTGATTCTTGTACATATTGGATTTCCTCGTTCGCTGGACGCACCTGGCCGGGGCGCTGACACGGCACCCCCGTGCCGCCCTGTCGCGGCCCGTTTCCTCTACCTAACCGAATCCGGGGCGACCTGATTAAACGGTGGGTGTCACATCCGGCGTGCGTACTGGGTGAACGCCCGGTGCCAAGCCGTTTGCATCGACTGCTCCAGAACCAGAGCCGCGGTCCTGTGGGACCAGGCGGCGAGGTACTCGACCAGGCCGGGGCGAGGGTCGCCCAAGGACTCGACCACCGAGGCTCCCGGCCATACCCACGTAGCCTTGACCACCTGGAACCTCGACCCGATGCGCCGGTCCAGGCGTATGGCCAACTGCGCGAACCAGCGTGCGTTTCCCATCGCTTCCCTCAGGAGGTCGAGCCGTTCGGTGTCCTGGGCATCGTCCAGCTCAAAGTCCTCGATGACTGCCTCCATGGCTGCGAGGGTCTCCGCTCGCGCTCTTGCCATGGCCTCGCGCTGCTGGTCTGCGGTGATCAGTCCGAGGGCACGTGCTTTGTCCGCCGGCAGCGCCAATGGGTCAATCCTGTCCGGCTCCTCCTCCCGCCCCTGGCCCCCGATCAGTGTCGGACGACCGTTCACGTCAGGAAAGGGGCAGGTGCCCCACTCCTGCTCGCGCTCGTGGTTCCAGACGACGAGCAGCGCCTCGATGAAGCCGCTGACCTGTTCCACTTTCAGCGCGGCCGTCGGCGCGAGAAGCGGCTCGATGCCGGGCACGGGTTCCGGGCCCGAGCCGTCGGCGCGGTCGCGGAGCGGCCAGACCGCTTGCCTGCCGCGGAACGGAAAGACGACCAGCTTCCCCTCCCCAGCCCAGCGGGCATACGGGTCGGGCAGGGCACCCTCTCGCAGCGCCGGAGCATGCGCGTGCCAGCATTCGGGCAGACGCACCAACCAGCCCGGCGGATTCATCGCACCTTCGAGCGGCGAGCTGTGGGGGCGCTTGACCAGCCAGTCCTCGAAGTCCTGCAGGCCCACCCGGCGGCGAGCCCGCCACACCGCGCTGCCACCCCGGCCCGTGTAGTCGTAGGCCGTCGTCCCTGCCAGCAGGCGAGTCCTGCGGTCGTCCGCGGCATGCAGGGTGTCCTGGTAGAGCAGCTCCCAGTCCTGCCCGGCCTGAGCAAAGAGGAGTTCTTCGTGAGCCTGGGCATCGGGGCCGGTCAGGAGGTCACGGGCAAGGTTCTCTACGACGGTGAAACGGGCTGGAGAGTGCCAGGCCACGTCGTTCTCCAAGGCCTCGGCGACCAGCAGCAGTCTGCGGTCGGGCACCGCGGCGGCCGACCGATCGTCCTCGGCCGCCGCCAGGAGTTCCCTCTCCGGGCCCGTACTGGTCGCCGCCGCAGCCAGCCGCCACAGCCCGAGAGCCGACCCGTGGCGCAACACCGGCAGCAGACCCTCCAGGAAGCCGTCCGTGAAGGACTCCGCGACCGCGATGGCCGTCATGACCCCGTCGGTCACCAGCCGGCCCTGGTAGTCCCGATGACTGCGCTCGTACTGCCCTGGCAGCCGCAACGAGACACCGCGCGCCCTCGTCAGCAACTCCGCCGACGCCCGCACCCTCAGGGGAACATCGCTTCTCGGATCCCTGCGATATCGCGGCGGCCTCGGATAGCGCAGGACCGTGCCGATGCGCGTCAGCCGGTCGTCGGGATCCAGGCTTTCCTGCGCCTGAACGTGGGCCGCCAGTAGCCGCCGGACCGTCTCGTCCCGCGACGTCCCCTCGCGGGCCGCGACAACGGCCAAAGCCTCGTGGGCACACGCCGGCAGCCGGACGTTGGTCTCCTTCACACCAGGCACCAGGACAGTCTTAGGCATCAACCCAGCACGCGCGGGGCGAATGGCTTCACGCGGGATCCGGAGCACACCCACCCGGTCGCCCGGCGTTGGCCATTCGGCGTCAAGGCCGTACCTGGCTACGACCTCACACCACCGAGCGACGTCCGAGCGACCTCCGAGCGTCACCGAACGCTTGCTCAACACATCAGCACGCGGCCATCACCGACCAGCGAACCCACCGGATCCCACTTGCGCCGCGGCGCACTGCGGCTTGGTCCGGGCCGAGGGGCACGTGCCGGTCGAGGAGGACGGGGGTGAAAACTTCGGGCGGCGGCCACCACTTCCGGCTAGCCGGTGGCAAGTCGCCGCAGCGCCGTACGGCATGGCGGCCGCCACGAGGAACACGCAGCGCAGTGACGCGCTCAAGGCAGCCCTCGACGCGATCGTCCAGAACGGCGGCTGCGTCGAGATGTTTCCAAGTGGGGCGTCTTCTGACGCACAAGCTCGGGCATCCCGGTGGACCTGGAAGCCTGCCCGCCCCAGAGATACCGCAACTGCGCGGTGGCCCCTCCCACGGAGGGGCCACCCGCCCCCGGAGCCGCTAAGGGTTCGCTGACACTGATGGAAACCCAGATGGCACGGGCCGACCACCAGGCCTGTGACTGAGCGCTTCAGTCGGCCCCATCAGCCATGTAGCGCGCTCAACCCGCGAGACTCTGCCGGTGAAGCGTCCAGCGGCGCATCCGTATCCGGCAGTGCGGGCAGCCAGCTGCGGCCTGCTGTTCTCGTGGTCGACGAGGTCGGCTACCAGCCCCCCTCGAGCGCGCGGAGGCCAACCTGGTCTTTCAAGCCATCTCAAAGCTACGAAAAGGGCTCGATCATCCCTACTTCGAACAAGACCTTCAGCGAGCGGGGACAGGTGTTCGGCGACGAGGTCCTGGCCACCGCCCTCCTCGACCGGCTCCTGCACCACTGCGACGTGATCTCCACCAACGGGCCCAGCTACCGGCTCAAGAACCGGCTCGCTGCCCTTGGGGGGAGACCAGGAAAGCGCCGCCACATAGTTCAGGTGGTCGACAATGGGCGCATGGACGTCCCTGAGCTGCTCAAGTCAGCTTCTCTGCTTGTTCCGGAAGAGACCGCCACCGAGAACGACATCACGGTGCGAGACATCTGGGACTACCTCGTCCGTGACGAGTGGGAGATCGCCCTGGGCCTGCTGGAGGAACTGGGGGACGGTCGCCCGCTCCCGCTGGCGTTCTGGGAGAAGCTCGCCGACGCGGCTGAGCAGCTCCGGCTTGAGCGGAGCGCGGCCTGGTGCCGTTGGCGGTGCTCCGAGATTCGGCACGGCGTGATCCGGGCGGAACTGACGCTCCGCCCTGCCGCTGAGGCGCGACGCACCACGGCAATCTCCGGCGCCGGTGTTCTGCGACCTATGTGGGACATCGGACATTGCTCTCCCACGGGTGGGCGTGCGGTCAGCATCGCCGCACTCTGGGTTGAGGGCATGCCGTATCTGGAGCCCGGCGGGCGAGCCACGGTTCGACTCGTGCCCTTCACTCCCTCCCACTGGACGCACCTCCAGCCCGGCCAGCAGATCGCCATGCACGAGGACCGAACCGTGGCCGGCACCGCAGTCATCCTGGAGGTTCATCACCCTGCCACCGCCATGCCCGCGGGATGACGTGACCGGCTCACAGCCTCCCTGCTGGTGCCATATCCCCGTACTGGTGGAGCAATCACAGGCGTACGCCTACAGCTGTCGATGTTCGAGGGAGCGATCGATGTCCATCAGCAGGATGTATCCAATTGCCGGGAGATCGGCGACCAGCACAGTGAAGGCATCGCCTCGGACTGCCTGGGCACAGCCCTGCAGGGTGCGGGGCGGTTGGCGGAGGCGGTCGACACCCGCACTCAAGCCGTGATCTCGCTCGCGGCCGCCCTCCATGAAGGGGGCGTTTCGAAGAAGGCATCGACGCCCGCTCCTGGGGCACCGCCATCTTCCCGGATTCTGGTGAGCATGATCGGGATGGTGCCGGCTAAAGGGTGTTGCAGTCGTTTGTTGACGACTTCGGGAGTGGCTTCGGGTGCCGCCACCATGATCAATGTCGATGGGTTCGGGAGTCACTCATGGCGGTCGGACACGTCCCGCGGTTTGTCTCAGGGCTGTCGCGCCGCCGAAGTGGAGCGACGGTTGGCCGCGATCCGCGGGCACCTGCCGCACCTCGTGATCGTTGCGACGGTTGTGATCGAACTCAAGCGCGTCATCGCGACCCTCGCAATTGCCCTTGTCGGCGCCGCGACCCTCACCTCGCCCAGTGCAGCTGCGGGTACCGCCCCGTATGAGCCCACCCACGCAGGGCCGCGCGTGGTGAGCAGCCCGGGGGCACCCGCCAGCGCGACGGTCACGGAAGGGCAGGTCAAAGAGGTCGCACCTGGCGGCCTGATTACCTATCCGAGCGTCACCAGCTGCCTCACCGTGACTGTGCGGTTGAGGGGCGGCGGCCTCGTCGGTGCTCACGCCAGCCTGTTTCAGGTACCGGGTGAACTGCGATCCGATGAGATTCTGGGCGCGCTCAAGCAACTCGTCGGCGGGCGCCCTGTGGCCGCGATCGAGGTCAGGGGGGCCGTCGGAGCCTGGCATCCGAGCTACTTCGTGAAAGCGCTGGAGAGCTACGGCGAGGGGGAGCAGGTGCCGATCCCGGAAGGCCGTGACTTCAACGGGATTGCCCAGGCGGTGTCGCGGGGACTTGGGCTGCCCCGCGCCCTTGTCACCGTCGAGGACGTGCCTGACGGGGACCAGATCATCAGGTGACGAAGCCGATCATCACGCCAAGGGGCGGTGCGCCCCGCTGCAGCCCGAGAACCGGAGCTGCTTCACGCGATGACCACGGCCGCTGAACAGAGCCCGGGGGACCGTCTCCCGTTCTCGTGAACACCGCCTATTCGCGCGAGCGGCGAGCTCGGCGCGGGCCTGCTCAGCGCGCTCCGCGTACTCGGCCTGGGGCGGCCGGCCCTATGCGGCCGAGCGGGGGACAGCTGTACCGGGTGGCGTAGCGAACCGCTACCGAGACGGGCGCAGCGGGCAGTGATGGCGAAGCCATTCCCCCGCCTGTGAGGAGCTGACCGTCGATGTTGGAGCGCACTCGGAGCAAGAAGCGGACCGAGATCACGTTCGTCCTGCCCGCCGGCCATCCGGCCGGTGAGGTCAGCGTGGTCGGCGACTTCAACGACTGGCGGCCCGGCTCCCATCCCATGATCGAGCGCCCGGACGGAAGCCGCGCGGTCACGGTCACCTTCCCGGTGGACCAGCACCACGGGTTCCGCTACCTCGCCGATGGCGGCCACTGGCTCGACGAAGAAGGGGCGGACGGCCACGACGGCCGCAACTGCCTCCTGCACACCTGACCATCTGCACGGCCACGGACTCTGACCCAGAAGGAGAACACCTGTGACTGACGACATGTGGAGCTACAACCCCGCGTCGCACTACACGCCCGGCACCAGCCTGGTCGGCTTCAAGGTCGAAGCCAGCGACGGGAGTATCGGCAAGGTCGACGAGGACACCGACGAGGTCGGCGCTTCCTACATCGTCGTCGACACCGGCCCGTGGATCTTCGGCAAGGAAGTCCTCATTCCTGCCGGCACCGTCGTCCGCGTCGACGTGGAGGAGAAGACGATCAACGTGAACCTCACCAAGGACCAGATCAAGGACTCCCCCGAGTACGACAAGGACAAGCACCGCGGTGACGCCGCCTACCGCGACCAGCTCGGCCAGTACTACGGCCGCGACCGCGGCTGAGCCCGGCCCGCCGGGCTGCGGCTCCCCACCACGCACGGGAGCCGCAGCCCGGCAGAGGATGGCGCGATCGGGCCGAACTCCCTCCCGCAGCAGAGCCGGGTCAGGGCCGTGCGGCAGCTGCGGCGCCCTGACCGCGTGTGCCTGAGGTCCGGTCGATGTCGCCGGACAAGTCCGGTGACCCGCTGTTCGGGTCGGGCTGCACGTGGCGGTCCGCATGCGCCGTGTGCTGTCCCACCGTCCCGCGGTCCGCAGGACGGTGCGGAAGATCAGGCCGGGTTGATGTTCTCGGCCTGGGGGCCCTTCTGGCCCTGGGTGACGTCGAACGTGACGGCCTGGCCCTCCTGGAGCTCGCGGAAACCCGAGGAGTTGATCGCGGAGTAGTGGGCGATGACGTCCGGGCCGCCGCCGTTCTGGGCGATGAAGCCGAAGCCCTTCTCCGCGTTGAACCGCTTCACAGTTCCCGTAGCCATGTCCCATGCCTTCCAGTCGATGATGCCTCCCGCGACGTGCGGAAGGCGGAGGTGATCGCCCTGGTTACTGCGGCACTGCACAGCAAAACGCCCACGCCGAAAGCGTGGGCAAAGGGAACTTCCGAACCACGACAGCTTACGCAGACGCTCCTCGCCCGCACACCCTGTCACCACAGGAGACGACCTGCGCGTCCCGCCTCGGACAGGTGTGGGCGAGGGCCCGCCGGTACCCGGCAGGCTTCCCTGGCGTCAGGCCGCGGCCGTCGGATTCGCCGATTCGGCTGCACGGCGGTATTCGGCGTTGATGCGCTGGGCTTCCTCGAGCTGGTCCTCGAGGATGACGATGCGGCAGGCCGCCTCGATCGGGGTGCCCTGGTCGACGAGTCCCCGGGCCCGGGCTGCGATCCGCAGCTGGTAGCGGGAGTAGCGGCGGTGACCGCCGGCGGAGCGCAGCGGGGTGATGAGGCGGTGTTCGCCGATGGCGCGGAGGAAGCCCTGGGTGGTGCCGAGCATCTCGGCGGCCCGGCCCATCGTGTAGGCGGGGTAGTCGTCGTCATCGAGACGGCCGTACGAGTCGTCTGCTGTCATTGCACCTCTCTGTGGAACGCGTGGAGGGGCCCGGGAGCGTGTGGCTCCCGGGCCCCGAAGGAACTGCTACACCATCTGCCGGCCCTAGTCCTGCGCCGGCCTTCTGTGTCCGCCAACCCGACCTGAGCTCTGTCGGGGGTGCGGGGATCGCGGATGCGTGACCGGAGACCACCTCACTATCGATGTCCTGCGGTACCCGGGCTTCGTACTGCTCGCCCGGCCGATCCTGATGGCGCTCGGCTCCTCCGTTCTTCCCTCTGGATCAATCACTTACCAAACGGGAACTGCGTACTGCTGTTACTGCGAACTGCTTGTACTGCTGGTGTTGCGTACTGCTGGTGGCCTCACCTAGCGCCACTTCGGCAGCCAGCCCCGTCGCCCATCCTGCATCTGCTCTGGCTTAGAACCCCACTGCCGAACCTCCCGATGCGCGCGCCCGCAGCCGGCGCCTTCACCGAGGTACCACTCACTGACTTCACTGCTGGGTACTGCCAACTGCACTTACCACGGGTACTGCCACTGCGTTAACTGCGGTACTGCTCACGGCGGCCCCTGAACACTGCGGGCCGCCCGGTCCGGTCACCAGTCCCGTCGCCGTCCTGCAACAACCCTGGCTTCGACACTCCGTCACCGCACCGTCCAACGAACTGCAACTGCATGTACTGCGGGTACTGCTGGTACTGCTGCCCGGCAGTTCGTCTCTGCCAGGCCCTACGGTCTCTCTGGGCTACGAGAGAAACCATAACGACCCCACCACTCAATGTCTACTCCGGCTGACATAGATTTTCGTGTGTGTGTCACTGAGGTAATCGGGTGTTGTCGGGTTGAACGGCTGCGGGCGGGGGCACAACGACCAGGCAGACAGGGCCGGACACCTACAACAGCACCCCGGAGCGCGCGATGACCACGATGAGCGCCGAGCGCACAGCCCTTCGTTCTCAGTCCGCCGCCGAGGCACGCCAAGCCGCCCGGGCGTTCCTCGAAGCGCTCGGGCAGCCGGCCATCGGTCGGGAGCAGGCCGACACGGTCGTCCTGGTCGTCTCGGAACTGGTGACGAACGCCCTGCGCCACGGTGGTGGCGGCTACACACTCCGCCTGACCGCGCACCCCAGTTGCATCGAGGTCGCTGTCGAGGATCCCAGCCCGCGGATGCCACGGATGCGGACCCCCGACCTCGTCGACGGGACGGGCGGATTCGGCTGGCACATGGTCAACGACCTCTCCCTCGCCACCGTCGTCACGCCCGGGCCCGAAGGCGGCAAGACCGTCCGCGCCCTCCTCCCCCGGTAGCGCGCCGGACCGTACCGCGGCCCTCGTGAGCCGGGCCCTGTGAGCCCACCCCGTTTGCGAGAGCTCCCAGCGGCCAGACGGGATTGCGTAAGGCGTTTACACCGAAGAGGGAGTGATCAGCTGTGTCTGGTGAGCAGAAGGCCGAGGCGAAGGGCGAGGAGGCCAAGGGCAGGCTCAAGGAGACCGCCGGCCGCCTGACGGGAAACGAGCGGCTGACCGCCGAGGGCCGCACGGAGCAGGCCACGGGCGACGCCCGCCAGGCCAAGGAGAAGGTCAAGGACGTCTTCAAGCACTGATCGTCATGCCTCAGGGCCGGGACCGCAGGATGGTCCCGGCCCTGCCGTGTGTCCCCTCCGCCTACTTGACCGCACCCCGCGTGCCGTCCGGCCCGTGCCCGCCGCCTGACCTAGGTGATCGCGGCGGCATGGGGCCCCTGCCGCACGTCCCCAAGGAAGATCCCAAGCGCTTGGCGTCGATGGGACGCCGTGGACGTCGCCGCCGAGCCGGCCGTGCGTCCGCGGGGCACGGCCTGTCTAGGCGGTGAGCATGCCGCTGCGCAGGCGGGCCAGGATGCGGGTGAGCAGGCGGGACACCTGCATCTGTGAGATGCCGAGCTCGGCACCGATCTCGGCCTGGGTCATCTCCTGGGCGAAGCGCATCCGGAGAATTTTGCGCTCGCGCTCGCCGAGTGCGCGCAGGAGGGGTGCGAGGGTGTGCAAGTCCTCGAAGAGGACCATGGCCGGGTCGACGTCACCGACCGAGTCGCTCAGGGACCGGCCCTCACTGCTCGCGGCCGTACGCTCCGTGGCGCCGGCGGCCGAGTCGATGGAGGCGCTGCTGTAGCCGTTGGCGGCCACCAGTCCCTCGATGACGTCCTCTTCGGAGAGTTCGAGGTGCTCGGCCAGCTCCTTGACGCTCGGTGCGCGCCCGAGAACCTCGGTGAGCGTCTCCTGCGCTTTGGCGAGTTCGACGCGGAGTTCCTGCAGGCGGCGGGGGACGTGCACGGCCCAGGTGGTGTCGCGGAAGTACCGCTTGATCTCACCGGTGATGTACGGCAGGGCGAGGGTGGAGAACTCGACCTCACGCTCGGGGTCGAAACGGTCGATGGCCTTGATCAGGCCGATCGTGCCGACCTGGATGACGTCGTCGAGCTCGATGCCGGCGTTGATGCGGGCGGTGAACCGGCGGGCGGCGAAGCGGACGAGGGAGATGTTCATCTCGATCAGGGTGTTGCGCGCGTACTGGTACTCGCGCGTCCCCTCTTCCAGTTCCCTCAGCCGAGCCAGGAACAGACGCGACAGCTCCCGCGCGTCCGCGGGCGCCACCTCGCGGGCGTTGTCGATCTGCGGCAGGGGCCCCGCGGGCTGCCCGGTGGCGGCTGCGGGTTCGGCGCGGGTGAAGGCGTCCGGGGCGGTCTCCCGGGCGGGATTGGCGGCTGTGGCGACGTGAGACATGAAAGCTTTCCTCCCCTGCACGAATGGCTTGCGCGGGCGTGTGCCCACACAAGCGGAATCCCAATCAGACGGACCTCTAGTCCTGGGTCCGATCTCAGCATCACGGGCCCGAGTGCTTCAAGCGGTGGCCGGGCCGTACGGCGGCCCGGCCGCGCGGGTGCGTCAGGGGGCTGTGCCCTCAGGCGGCTGCGGCCCGCAGCTGGGGCTGGCGCAGTTCTGCCTGGCCGAAGAGGAGGGCGTAGCCGCCCGGGAGCTGGTGCAGGATGCGGGCGAGGAGGTCGGGGCCGGCGAGGTGGGTGACGGCGGCGAATACCGCGCCGGTGTCCCAGCGGGCGGTGGCCGGGGTGGCGCCGGTGCGTTCCGCGAGGTCTTTGACGAAGCCCCAGCCGGTGAGGTGTTCGGTGTCGGGGATCTGGGAGGTCAGGGTAAGGGCGGCCTCGACGGGCAGGCACTGGGCGAGGTCGACGCGCTCGTCGCCGGTGAGCCGGCGGCCGAGGGCGGCCAAGACCGTACGGACGGCTTCCTCGGCACGTTCGCGGGTGGGGTAGGCGCCTTCGTAGCGCACGCGTTCCAGCATCTGGTCGAACGTCATGGCGGGGGTGGCCCGGTTCGGTCGAGGCTGGTCGTACATGGCTGCGGTTGCCTTTCTCTGCGAAGGATCCGGCCTCCGGGCGGTGGAGGTCTGGGGGCAGGCGGGTCGACGGTCAGGTGGGCTGGGGGTGGCCGAAGAGGAGGTCGTAGCCGTGCGGGAGCTGGAGCAGGACCTCGCGGGTGAGGACGTCGCCCGCGGCGGCCGCCACGGTGGAGAGCACGGCACCGATGTCCCACAGCGCGGTCGTCTCGGTGGCGCCCTCGATCCAGGCCGCGGTCGCACGGACGAACCGCTCCGGCGAGAGCGGCTCCGCGGCCTGGAGCGGATTGAGGAGGATCAGGGCATACGTCTCGGGAAGCCGCGCGGCGAGCTGCGCCCGCACGCTGCCGACCAGGTGTGCGCCCAGCAGGGCCAGGACGACGCGGGCAACGCGCTCGGCCTCTTGCGGGGTTTCGTACTCTCCGCGTTCCTGGACGTGGGCCAGGAACGACTCCCTGCGCATCGACATCGCGTCACCTCCGGAGCAGGCAAGGAGGGAAAGGAGGTGAGGAGGGCGGGGCGCCCGCCGGGGGGATGCGGCTCTCCCCCGCCCTCCGTGGCCGGCTGATGCTGGAGGACTCAGCCGGAGATCTGCGTGCGGCCGTCGGCGCTGCCGATGCTGATCTTGCGGGGCTTGGCGCGCTCGGCGATCGGGATGCGCAGGGTCAGGACACCCGCGTCGTAGTCGGCCTGGATGCGCTCGGTGTCGAGGGTGTCGGCCAGCATGACCTGGCGGGAGAAGACACCGAGGGGCCGCTCGGAGAGGTCCATCTGCACAGCCTCGGGCCGCTCCGTGGGCCGGCGCTCGGCCTTGACCTTCAGCATGTTCCGCTCGACGTCGATGTCGATCGCCTCCGGGCGCACGCCGGGAAGGTCGAAGGCGATCACGTACTCGTCGCCCTCGCGGTAGGCGTCCATCGGCATGACCGACGGCTTCGACCACGTGCCCGACGTACCCGACAGCTGCTGGACGATCCGGTCCATCTCGCGGAACGGGTCAGTGCGCATCAACATCGCGAAACACCTCCAGTTGGTTCAGGCAGAAACTGCCAATGCGCTTCAACGTGCTTCCGTTGTAACATGTCATCGAAACGATGACAAGCAAGGAGTCATCAGTAGGATGACGAGACAGCGGAGGGCCCCATGAGCGAACCCGCCCCGTCGGCCACACCCGTTCCCTTCCTTGCCGCCGCGGCGGCCCTGGAGGCCATCAACCAGTCCGTAAAGGACGCACAGCGATCCCCTGGGGGAACGCCGAAGACGACTGCGCCGCCCGGGTCCGGCTCCGGCCCGCACCCGGCCCTGGCCGCACTGCTGATGCTGCGCGAGGTCCGCGAAGAACTCGCCGGCTGGGAGAGCGGGCTGATCGAAACCGCCCGCGGCGCGGGTGCGAGCTGGGCCGAGCTCGCCGGCCCCCTCGGAGTCGCCAGCCGCCAGGCCGCCGAACGCCGCTACCTCCGCCTGCGCCCCGGCACCCCAGGCTCCACCGGCGAAGAACGTGTGCAGGCCACCCGCGACACACGCGCCGCCGACCGCACCGTGAACGCCTGGGCCCGCGACAACGCAGCCGACCTCCGGCGCCTGGCCGCACAGATCACCGCCCTCACCGACCTGCCCGCCGACGCGGTCGGCGCCCTGCACCTGGCCCTCGGACACGACGATGCCGCCCGCCTCGTACGCCCCCTGACCGGCGCCCGGGCCCATTTGGGGCCCGAGGACGCCGAGCTCGCCGAACGCATCGACACTCTGACCCGGCACACCGAACAACTCCGCCAGACCGCTCACGGCCAGCGCAGCACCTGAGCAGCACCCGCCCCGGGACCGCTCCCAGGCGGTGAGGGACGCGCAGCGCGAGGTCGGCCGACCTTCAGGAATTCGCTGTTCACGGTAGTGGCGGCCGCGGCATCAGAACGTCGATTCATGCCACCTCCCCAGCCGTCTGCCGACTGCGAGGTGCTCCGGCGACGGTTGCCCCGGCTCGTTCGGCGCCGACCCGGCGCAGCGCGGCGGCCCGGCCACGGCGGCCTGGCGGCGCCGCTCAACGCGGGCCTGCTCGATCGGGGCCGACGCATCGGCCGGGACAACGTCGCCGGTCTCGGGGAACGCCCGGCGAGACAACTCCCGCATCACGGCGGTCTGTCGCTCCACCGCCTGCGCGATGGCCGGATCCACCCGGGACGGGGCGCGGCCTGGCGGTGTGCCTCGATCGCGCGGCGGAAGCCGTCCGGCGGACCTCATGCGGGCCGTACGCGACCACCACGACGGACGCCTCGCCGACGACGCCACCCTCCTGTGCCTGGAATGGCACGGTCCCAGCCGCAACACACAACTAGGCCCCACCGGCCCCGACTTACCCAGCCTCAAGACAGCGCCGTCGCGAACTGAGCCACTCGCAGGACCGCCTCCCGTCCTGCACGGTGCAGAGTGGCTTGGCGGCCGCTGCTGGGATGGCGTCGATCACCGCTCCCTGTCCTTCTTTCCCTTGGCCGTCCCGGGGGTCTCCTTCGTCTTCGCCTGCCTGGGAACCTTCGGCGGGCGTTCTGCGACCGGTCGCGCGGAGGAAGAGGCGGGCGCCTGGAGGACTTGGGGAGTGGAGGGTCCTGAAGCCGGCGGCTGCGAGGCAGGCACCGAGGCGGCGGGGAGCGACGGCGCGGGCACTGCCGATGGCCCTGCCGGAGCTGCCACCTCGGTGTTCTTCGATGCCGATGGCTGCTCATGTGTGGGAGCGGTGACGGATGGGTTCTTGCCTGCTGGGATGCCGCCCATCACCAGCGCGCAGGTGCCCGCGACGCTCGCCGCCGCAAGGCCCCACCTGAGCGGACGGCGCTGTCGGGCAGCCCCGGTCCGTGACGGCTCGGGCGTTCGGGCGGCCCGAGCGGCAGGGGGCAGGGACAGGGAGCGCGTGGTGCGGTCGAGTGCGGCGCTGGCCGGGGTGCGGGGTCGCGGTGCATTCGCCATGTCCTGCAGGCGCCGGTGGACGGCAGCGGCGTCGGGGCGGGACGCAGGGTCCTGGTCGGTCATTGTTGCAAGCAGGCGGGCGAGGTCCTTGGGTAGTCCTTCGGGTATACGGGGCCGGCGCAGGAGGTGGGCGGTTCCGATCTCCATCGGAGTTCCCTGGTATTCGCGCCGGCCGGTGAGAGCCTCCAGGAGGGTCACGCCCAGGGCGTAGATGTCGCTGGCCGTACTCGCGCCTTCGCCCAGGAACTGTTCCGGGGCCATGTAGGCGAGGGTGCCGACGAGGGTGTCGGGCGCGCTGTGGGAGTGCTCGTGGACGGTCCGTGAGAGCCCGAAGTCGGCCAGGTGGGGCGAGCCCTGCTCACCGAGGAGGATGTTGGAGGGTTTCACGTCGTGATGGATGACGCCGTGGGCGTGCACGTGGTCGAGGGCTGAGGAGATGTCGGCGCCGATCCGCACGGCCTGGACGGGGCCCAGGGGGCCCGCGTCCATTCGGGTGCGCAAGGTGACGCCGTGGATCAACTCCGTGACCATGAAAGCGCCCTGGCCGTGTCGTCCCGCGTCATAGACGGTGACCAGGGCGGGATGGGAAAGACGGGCCAGTGTGCGCGCCTCGTCGCAGAAGCGGTCGGCCGTGACCGTGTCCGCGCCTGCGCGGAACACCTTGACGGCCACCTCACGGCCCAGCACCTCGTCGACGCCGCGGAACACGTCCGCCGTACCGCCCGAACCTATGGGGGCCTGAAGCCGGTAGCGGCCGCCCACAACGGTGTCGCATTCAGGCGGTACTCCGTAATCTGGGGCGGACCGGGCCGACATGGGTCCTCCTCTACTCCCGGGCTGGTGGCGCGCGCATACCCCACGCACGTCGCGCTACGCACCGGGCTCCGGGAGCCCCTACCCGGTACGCGGGGCAAAGCGCCGGCCGGCAGTTCACCTTGGGACTCGGGCGGAGGGCTTGCTTGGATCCCGGCAGCGAAACGCCTCCGCCCTCCAAAGGGGGGGGAGCCGTTGGCGTCCGGCAGGTGGGACCGGTCGCTCAGGCGTGGCGGTGATCGCGTTTGTTGCCGGTGACCAGTCGGTAGATCACGAGGAGGGTGACGGAGCCGAAGATCGCGGCGATCCAGGTGGAGACGTCGAAGAAGCCGTCGATGGAATCGACGCCGAAGGTGACCTTGCCGAGCCAGCCGCCGAGGAGATCCCCCGCGATGCCGATCAGCATCGTGATGATGACCCCGCCCGGGTCCCTGCCCGGCATCAGCGCCTTCGCGATGAAGCCCGCGAGCAAGCCGATCAACCAGCCTCCGTTGGCGTGCGCCCTCGTCAGCGGCCACCGTCGTCCGCCGACCGCAGACCTCCCCTCGACGGCAACCAAGCCTGCCGCCGACGGAGGCGTACGGGTGTCGTAACGGGACGCCGGCTGGGGCGTGACGTTTTACTGCGGGATGTCGGTGTGGAGGCGGACAGTGGTGCCCTGGTCGTGGCTGGAGCGGATTTCGACCAGGTCGCAGAGCTGGTGGGCGAGCCAGAGGCCGCGGCCGCCGATCTGTTCCGCGGTCGGGCGGATGCGGCCCAGCATCACGTCCGCCATGTAGCCGGTGTCCCGGAATTCACAGATGAACACCGACTCCTGAGTCCAGGTGCGCAGGGTGCCGCCACCCCCGCCGTGGCGGATGCTGTTGGTGGCGATCTCGGTGACGGCGACGGCCAGCTTCGACAACGCTTCCCGCGGAACGCCGGCATCCGTGGCGCACTGGGCGACCTTGGAGCGGACCACGGCCAGGTCACCAGTGGTGTAGCTGACCTCCTGGTACCCGTCGCACGGGCCGGGTAGGGCTTCGAAGGGGTACAGCTCGCCGCTGAGGTAGCCGTCGTTGCGCGAGGAGGTGTAGCCCTCCTGGCGGATCAAAGGATGGCAGCGTGACAACGACTCCAAAGCGCCCTGGTCCTCGTCGGTGGCGTCGTAGGGGCACAGCATCGACCAGGCCGGGCTGTCGGCGAAGGCCCGGTTCAACAGCCACTCGTGGTTGCGCAGCTCCGAGAGGTGCGCGGCGCTGCGCACGGTGTGCCAGGCTGTCTCACCGACTCCCCTGACGCGCCTGCCTCCCTCGCCGTGCTCCCCCATCCAGGTCGCCCACGCGGCAATGTGACGTCCTGGGTTACTGCCGGCGGTCGTCATGTCCACGAAGGTGACGGCCCCCTCGCCTCCCAGTTCGTGCTGCAGGAGTGACGTCTTCTCCGCGGGGACGGCGACGACCACCGCCTCATCGGCTTCCAGGGCTTCACGGATGAAGCCCAGTGTCCCGGTGAGGAACTGCTCCTCGCCTCGATAGGGAAACATCTCGTGCCGGAACCCGGCACTCTGCCGGTCGGGCGGCGTCGCGGGCGCGGACGCGTTCGCGCTCATACGGCCATCACCACCGGCAGATCGGCACCGCTGTAACCGGCCAATTGCCAGCACAGGCGCACGGTCTCGTTGGCGCCCTCCACGAGGACACGGCTGCCCGGCAGGTGACGGGCGGCGTCGACGAGCGCTTGCATGCCCGCGGCGTCGATCATCTCGAGCCGGTCGAACCGCAGCGTCACCGTCGGCGTCTTGCGTATCGCCGCTTGGGCGGCGGCGCTGAACGCCGGGGCACACTGAGAGTCGATCACGCCGTCCACACTCCACATGTCAGTACCCGTGCAATACATCCGGAAGGACGGACGCGCTGCACGTGTGCCCATCTCATGCGGATGCACACTCACCACGTTGTCCAGCGTAGCCGGGTCCCACTGGAGCGGCCTGAACGCGCACACCACCATGGCGCCGCTCTCGGCCGCGAACTCGTCCAGCCCGAGCTCTTGTGTGAGCAGTTCCTCGGCCGCCTCGAGTGACGTCCGATGCACCCGCTCGGTGAGAACGCGTACCGCCCGGAAACCTTCGCGCGCCGCGGTCCGCGCCTCGCGGCGCACCGCGGCCAGGACCGTGCCGGAGTCCCTCGGCTGCGAACAGTCGAGGACCACCGCTGTCGAGGGCAGAAAGGAGTCGTCGAGGGGGAGCACACCGGATGTCGAACCGATCGTGTCCACGATCACGACCTTGTCCCCGTACAGGACACCATCGGCGAGGTAGGCCCGCGCTCCCTCGGGCACGGCCAGGGCGGTCGGCCCCAGGTGCCAGCAGACGTGATCACCGAGCTCGACCTCATCGAACGTCGCCAACTGTCGCGCCGCTCTCACCCCGGTCCCCTTCCCACCACATCACGGACACAAAATGTTACTGCCCGGCGGACAGGGAAGAGCCTTCATCACGGCACGGGCGCCGCAGCAGACGCACTTCGCCTCTGCCCGCGGGAGAGCACACCAACCTGGCCGACGGTCGTGCCGGGCTCAGCGATCCCATCGGCTGTCGTGCTGCGGAGCTCGCTGGCGGCGGACGGGGCGCGGATCTTGCCGCGGCCGAGCGCACCGAGTGGGGGCGTCGGGGACGCTCCCTGCGTGACGCCGATGGCCCGGACGCACGCTCTCCGCCCGCGGACCTCGCCGTCACCTTACGGTCAGCGGCCCCAGCGCAGCGCGGCCGTCTGTACGGGGGCGTCCCACAGGCGCAGCAGGTCCTCGTCGGCCCGGCACAGGGTCACCGAGCAGCCGGCCATGTCCAGCGAGGTGACGTAGTTCCCGACGAGCGTGCGGGCCACCGGTACCCCGCGGGCGTCCAGCATCCGCGCCACCTCGGCGTGGAACCCGTACAGCTCCAGCAGCGGCGTCGCCCCCATGCCGTTGACCAGCGCCAGCACCGGCCCGTCGGCCGGACCCGCCTCCGCCAGGTCCCGCAGTACGGCGTCCACCGCGACCTCGGCGATCTCCCGGGCGGACATCATCGGCCGCCGCTCGCGGCCCGGCTCCCCGTGGATCCCGATGCCCAGTTCGAGCTCACCGTCGGGCAGGTCGAAGGTGGGGCTGCCCTTGGCGGGCGTGGTGCAGGCGCTCAGCGCCACGCCGAAGCTGCGCGAGCACTCGTTGACCTGCCGGGCGATCGCCGCGACCTGCTCCAGCGGCGCGCCGTCCTCGGCCGCCGCCCCGGCGATCTTCTCCACGAAGAGCGTGGCCCCGGTGCCGCGCCGCCCGGCCGTGTACAGGCTGTCGGTCACGGCGACGTCGTCGTTGACGAGCACGCTCTGCACCCGCAGCCCGTCCTCCTCGGCGAGCTCGGCGGCCATCTCGAAGTTCAGCACGTCGCCGGTGTAGTTCTTGACGACGAACAGCACCCCCTGGCCCGCGTCCACGGCCGCGGCCGCCCGCAGCATCTGGTCGGGCACCGGCGAGGTGAACACCTCCCCGGGGCACGCGGCGGACAGCATCCCGTACCCCACGAACCCGGCGTGCAGCGGCTCGTGCCCGGAGCCGCCCCCGGACACCAGTCCGACCCGCCCGCCGCCCCGCACGTCCCGCCGTACGACGACCCGCCGCTCCACGTCCACGTCGAGCTCGGGATGAGCGGCCGCCATGCCCCGCAAGGCGTCGGCGACCACGGTGTCCGCACTGTTGATCAGCATCCTCATCGGGTACCTCCCAGGTGGGCCGAGCCTGCCGCCGTGCGCCCGCTTCGCTCGCGCGGGCGCGGGTCGCGGGCGAGTGCCGCGGCGCCCGCCCTCTCCCAGTGTGCTGCCAGAGCCCGGATTCCCGCGACAGTGATCGTCCGGTGGCGCGCGATGGCGCGCGCTCGCCCGGCTGAACGGCCGGGATTAAACTGCTGCCGGAGGACTCGGGGCTTTCGACGGCCGATCTTGAGGGTCGGCGGGAAGCGGGCACCCATGACGGAACGGCTCAAAAGGTCGGGGCTGATCGGCGAACTGTCCGCTGAATTCGCCGGCACCATGATCCTCATCCTCTTCGGTTGCGGAGTCGTGGCCCAGGTCGTCGCCGGCGGCGCTCTCACGGATCCCGCAGGGGGCCTCGGCAATCACGACAGCATCGCCTGGGCATGGGGTCTTGCCGTCACGCTCGGCGTGTACGTCGCGGCGAGACTGAGCGGGGCCCACCTCAACCCCGCGGTGACCGTCGCCTTGGCGACATTCAAGGGGTTTCCCTGGAGCAAGGTGGCCCCGTACGCGATCGCCCAGACCGCCGGGGCGTTCGTGGCGGCACTGATCGTCCGGTGGAACTACACGGAGGCACTGGCCAAAGCCGACCCCGGCCACACGATCAAGACACAGGGCGTCTTCTCCACCCTCCCCGCCAACGGCAACACGAACCTCCCGGTCACGGAATGGGGAGCCCTGCGCGACCAGATCATCGGCACCGCGATCCTGCTTCTGCTGATCCTGGCGGTCACCGACCTGCTCAACACACCCCCCGGCGCCAACCTGGCACCGTTCATCGTCGGCCTGATCGTGGTCGCGATCGGCATGGCCTGGGGCACGAACGCGGGCTACGCGATCAACCCGGCACGCGACTTCGGCCCCCGGCTGGCGAGCTTCTTCACCGGCTACGGGGGAGCGTGGCGAGATCAGTACGGGCACCTCTACTTCTGGGTGCCGATCGTCGGGCCGCTGATCGGCGGCCTCCTGGGTGCCGGTCTCTACAAGTTCTTCATCGGCAGGTTCCTGCCCACCGCCGAGCCGGAGCCCCCCGGGCGGGTCCCGGCCCCGGACGAGAGCTGACCGGGACTTCGGGGCGGGCTCTGCGGTCCCGACCCGCCCCGACCCGTCCCGTCCCGTCCCGTCCCGTCCCGTCGCAGGAGAAGCCCCAAGAGAGGCGGCATCCCATGGCTGACTTCGTCGGCGCGGTGGACCAGGGGACCACCAGCACCCGTTTCATGATCTTCGACCACGCAGGCAACGAGGTGGCCAAACACCAGCTGGAGCACGAGCAGGTCCTCCCCCGCTCAGGATGGGTCGAACACGACCCGGTCGAGATATGGGAGCGCACCAACTCGGTGATGCAAAATGCGCTCCGGCACGGGAATCTGTCCGCCTCCGACCTCGCTGCCATCGGCATCACCAACCAGCGCGAGACGACCGTCGTCTGGGATCCCCGTACCGGCCGCCCCTATTACAACGCCATCGTCTGGCAGGACACGCGCACCGACTCCATCGCGGCCGCGCTGGAGCGCTCGGGCCGCGGCGACGTCATCCGCCGCAAGGCAGGACTACCGCCGGCCACCTATTTCTCCGGTGGCAAGATCCAGTGGATCCTGGAGAACGTCGACGGTGTTCGCGCAGCGGCCGAACAGGGCCACGCCCTCTTCGGGAACACCGACTGCTGGGTCCTGTGGAATCTGACCGGCGGCCCCGACGGCGGCATCCACGCCACCGACGTGACCAACGCCAGCCGCACCATGCTGATGGACCTCGAGACCCTCGACTGGGACGACGAGCTGCTCGGCTTCTTCGGCGTGCCCCGGTCGATGCTGCCGACCATCTATCCGTCCTCCCACCCGGAGGCGTTCGGCCGGACCCGGACCTCCCGTCCGCTGCGCGAGGCCATCCCCATCACCGGCGTACTCGGCGACCAGCAGGCGGCCACCGTCGGGCAGGTCTGCTACTCCCCCGGCGAGGCCAAGAACACCTACGGGACCGGCAACTTCCTGGTGCTCAACACCGGCACCGAGCTGGTCCGCTCGCAGCACGGCCTGCTCACCACCGTGGCTTACCAGTTCGAGGGCAGCCCAGCGATCTACGCGCTGGAGGGCTCCATCGCCGTCACCGGCTCCGCGATCCAGTGGCTTCGCGACCAACTGAAGATCATCGGTAACGCCGCCGAGAGCGAACGCCTGGCCGGCACCGTCGAGGACAGCGGCGGCATCTACTTCGTCCCGGCCTTCTCCGGCCTGTTCGCGCCGTACTGGCGCTCCGACGCACGCGGTGCGATCGTCGGCCTCGCCCGCTACCACGACAACGGGCACCTGGCGCGGGCCGCGCTGGAGGCCATCTGCTACCAGAGCCGCGACGTCGTGGAGGCGATGGAGCAGGACTCCGGCGTGCACCTCGACGTGCTGAAGGTCGACGGCGGCGTGACCGCCAACGACCTGTGCATGCAGATCCAGGCGGACGTACTCGGTGTGCCGGTCAGCCGCCCCGTCGTGGCGGAGACTACCGCGCTCGGCGCCGCGTACGCCGCCGGGCTCGCCACGGGATTCTGGCGGGACACCGACGAACTGCGCACCCACTGGCAGGAGTCCAAGCGCTGGCAACCCCAATGGCCCGAGGAGCGACGCGCGGAAGGGTACGCGGGCTGGAAGAAGGCGGTGGAACGCACCCTCGACTGGGCCAAGGTCGAATAGGGCGCAGCCGTGGCCGTGGTCGGCACATCCCGTGGCCCTCTCGCAAGGGCACGCGGGCGGGTCCTCGCCCGGCCTCGTTCAGCGCCGCCTAGTGACTGTGCTCAGTCTGTGTCGATGCCGCGCGCGGCGAAGATCTCCGCCGCGTCCGGCACGGCCAGGACACCGTCCTCCACGAAGGTGACCTCCCGTAGGTTGGGCAGCAGGGCGAGGTCGTCGAGCGAGCGAACGTCGAACAGGTCGTCCTCGCCGTCCCAGGCGGGGGCGCAGTGCCGGAAGACGTCCGCCCCGGCGTCGAAGCTCAGTTCTTCGACGCCGGCGAGCAGCTCGGCCGGAATCTCCAGGGCCTCGAAATGGGCCCGGGGCTCGGGCAGCACCTCCGCGTGGAGGCCGTTCTCCAGGACGTGGGACGCGGGGTCGCCGATCCCCTGTTCGGCCAGCCGGGCGGGCAGGTCGTAGACCGGGAGGAGCGGCTCGGGGCCGTACATGAGCTCCTCGATGACGAGCAGCTTGAGGTTGAAATCGCGGAACTGACTCATGAGAGATGACTACCACGGAGGTCGTACACGAGGGGCGGGGCCCCGGCCGTCGGCCACGTGCAGCGCCGACCATGCCCTCGGCTGCGAGTACGCGGACATCGGCGTCGCGATTGGCCGTGTAGTCCTCTACCGCGAGGTCGGCGTCGGTCAGGCCGGTGACGAAGTCGACCCCTCGGCGCCGGGGCAGGCCCCTGCCCACGTCCTCCCTCGACCCCTCGGCGCCGAGGCAGGCCCCTGCCCACGTCCTCCCCCCTCCCCACCCCACCACCACGAGGCACTCACCGGTCAACGAGGCAGGCTCTGGGGGACCGCAGCGCCCGTCCGGGTCGATTCAGTGAGCTCAGGCCGTCACGCCGGTTCGACGGGCAGCCACAGTTCGCAGGTCGCGGTGCTGAAGTCCGCCGCGCGCTCCAGGACCGCGACGATCGACGGACCTGGCCGCAGCCGCCAGGGGTTGGAGGGGAACCACTCGGTCGCGGTCGCGGCCCAGGTCGTCTGCAGGGCCTGCGGATGCGGTCCGGCTGTGCGGAAGACCGCCCACCGGCCGGCCGGTACCTCGATGGCCTCGAGGTTGTCGGGGGCCGAGGTGTCCCCGCCGACGGCGACCCCGTGCAGGTAGGTCAGTTCGCTGCCCTCCGCCCCGTCGGGGTCGAGGTCGTCGCAGACTTGCAGCAGGCCCCCCGGCTCGGTGTCGGCGAGGGCCTTCAGCCGGAGGTGCTCCTCCGGGGGAAGTGCGGTGATGTGCTGCTGGATGTGCGGGTTGACGCCCTGGTGGATGAGCGGGACCCGGGCGGCGTGTCCGACCAGCCGGAACGCGGGGCGGTCGACGAGGCGGGTGTCCATGGGGATGCTCCCTTCGACGGTCAGGCGGATCCTGAGCCGTGGTTGTGTGCGCAAAGGGCCTCCGTCGCGGCGCACGTCACGCGGGCCGGCGCCGTGGACCGCGCGGAACGCGCGTCCGAACGCCTCGGTCGAGCCGTATCCGTGCCGGACGGCGATGCCCAGCAGATCGTCCTCGCCGCGGACGACGTCGGCAGCGGCGACCGTCATGCGGCGCCGGCGCACGTACTCCGACAGCGGCATGCCGGCCAGCGACGAGAACATCCGGCGCAGGTGGTATTCGGTCGTGCCGAGGTCCCTGGCCAGTCCGCTGACGTCGAGCTCCTCGGCGAGGTGCTCCTCGACGAGGACGACGAGCCGGTTGAGTACCGAGATCACGAGGCCTCCTTTCGCTCTCAACCCTGCCGGAAGAAGCCCGGCCGTACCCGATCGCTGCGGTCCGATCCGATCAGGTGGCTGTCGTCGGCCGATTCCCCGCAAGCCACGACGGCTTCCCGGCGGAGGGGCCCTGCCCGGACACCCGCCGCCGGGACAAACCCCCCACCAAGCTTGTGTGCGTCTCGGGTGGTCGGGAGGGCCGCTCGGACAACGGTGACCCGCAGCGCACACGGCCCACCGCTGCTGATCGCCTCCGCCTGCTCCCGCCGAGCGGGCGCGGCGCCGAACAGCAGGGCCGCCGCCGTCAGGGCGTAGAGGGCCGGGGAGGCCCCCCGGCGGAGGCCGCGGCGGCCGGCTCCCAGGCGAGGACGCCCCCTGGCGGTCGTCCTCGCCGAGGGCGGCGAGCATGCCCGCCAGGGGCCCGCCTCTCCCGTTGGCCGGCGCGGACACGAGGAGATCCCGTAGCTTCGCGGCGATCTGGCGGGGTGCGGAGGCTGCGGGCGGTCCAGGTGTTCGGCGTCGTGGACTGCTCTCGCTCCCGTCACTCCTTACGCATGTCCTCAGCCACGGTGGCGGGCGGGGCGGCGGGGTGTTCGGCGGCCAGGTGTTCTTCGACGCCGTTGCGCTCTCCAGCGGGACGGTGTGTCCTTCACCCATGCCGCGTTCAGCAGCGGCATGGTGTCCTTTCGCGACGCGGCATTCTCCGACAGTCCGAACCGGTGAGCCAGACAGTCACACTCCCGGGTATCCGCGGCGGACTGCACGGCCATCGGCACGCAAGACTGCGACATCAGGGCCTCCTGATGCTCGGTGATTCGACACCAGCGAGCTGTTCAGGAGGCCCTACTCGCATGCGCCGAGCACCCGACGTCCACCCAATCGAGACGGCAGTTCGAGCATCAAGCCCCCAGAGCATTACGACAAGAGCTACTTACGTGTCGGGGTGCTCCGGGAGGGTGAGCCAGTCCGACCAGGAGATCTCTCGGCCGAGGAAGCGCGGCTGCTCGAACGGCCAGTCGGCGGCGATCCACCGCGGCACCAGCTCGTCGAGTGCCTGCTCGACCTTGCTGTCCACCAGCTCGTCCACCACCCACCAGGAGATCTCGCCGTCCGCGCCGGCCTTCGTCGGTGGGTCGATGTAGACGCAGCCGAGCAGAGCTGTCTCCGCCGCGTCGAACAGCGCGTAGTTGAAAGACTGGTGTGCGGCGATCTCCTTCTCGTGTCGCAGCAGGTCGGCCTGGTCGGCCTCGTAGGTCATGGTGGCCGCGGGCCAGCCCCAGGCTGGGCCGAATATGGTCCACAGCCGCTCGCGCGAACCCATCACAGCCGGATAGTCGAGCGGGGTGTCCGCCTCCCGGATCGGCCGCAAGTGATGACCGCTGCCCGGCAGCGGTACCAGAACGGGATGGACGAAGTTATCGGGGAGCCAGCTCATAACGCCCGACCGTAGCAGCGCGCGGCCGTCCGCTCCCCTGGGTTTTCCCCGTACACCGCCAGGCCCTGCTCACATGCCGGGTAGTACCCGCGATCACCCGATCGAGACGCCCGTTCGATCGACAGACTCCATGATCGATATGGCAACGGCTTCGAAGCCGGCAGGGACAGAACCTGCCCCCTCACCCCAGGCAGACCAACGGGCCGTCACCTCAGGAGGTGGCGGCCCCTCGGACGCCCCGCCTACGGGGCAGGCGTGAACTCCACCTCGCTATCACGGCAGCCGGCCGCGATCTCGTACAGCTGGTCCTGCTCAGCCTCGTCGACCAGACCCCAGCGCAGCTTCGTCGCCGTACACTCCGCGCCGAACCGGCACAACGCGTACGCCGACGGCGGCAGCCACTGCGCCCGGATCCTGGTCAGACTTGCTGCGGTTCGAGCGGCCGTCACCCCGACCAAGGAGGCAGGCTGGGCCTGGTCGTTCCGGCCCATGCGTGTCAACTCGACAGCAGCGCAGCGTGTACCGGTTCAACTTGCCGAGCGGTGTGGGAACTACCCCGACGAGCTGCGGGGCGGACTCGGGCAGCGGCCGTTCACCTGCCGGTGGTGCGTTCGCCGCGCCCCGGCCTCTGGGCAGGCCTCCGGCGTCGTCGGATGAATCGCGTCATTCGGGGCGCGGCGCCCGAGCCCAATCAGTCCAGCCCTGGCCCATGCCTGGCCGGACTTTCGCCCAAGGCTTGCCGTCGGTTCCGAGCACGATGAGCGTGGTGCGGTATTCATTGCTGTTTCCATCGGCTTCAACAAAAACTTCACTCGTGGCGGCGCCGCCCAGGGAGGTCCATCCACCCCAGTGGCCTTCTGCGCTATGGCGCGTCCAGACCGCTTTATCGGCACCGACCACGAACTCCTCGTACTCGGTGGAACCAAGTCCCCTCAGCGTTATCCCGTAATCGCAGTCGTACAGACCGCCGGAAGGGGCCTCACAATTGCGCGCTTGGGCCGGTGCCGAGCTCACGGCCAGCCCTGCCAAGACTGCGGATGCGATACCGAGGACTTTGATTCTCTTGACCCTAGTGGTCATGACTAGATCCTTCCTGGGGGGGGCTTGATCCGTTCCGAGTCCGCTGGATGCTTGACACGTATTTCGTAGCGCATCTGCGGCGAGGGAAGGATCGGCGGACACGGTGAGGACTAAAAATTCTCTACGCGCAACGAACCAGCCTTGCCATGATGTGAGGAGAGGGCTTCGTAGATGTTCGTGACCCAGACGACCTCGGAACACTGCCGCTTTCCCCCAAGCGGGTTCTTGCACGCCTCGGTGTGTGTTCCCATCGACAGTACGCCGCGGGCGGAAATCCCACCGACTGTGTTCGCGAAGACGGGGCCGCCACTGTCTCCCTTACCACCGAGGTACCGGCCAGCCACTTGCTCCAGCCTGTCGACATGGCGCACTACCCCGTCGGGGCCCTTGACCCATTGCGCAACGTGGGTGACTTTCCCACCGCACGCCTCCCCGAGAAGAGATCCGCTGACACACAGCTTCTCGCCCACCACAGCGCGGCCCTGCCCCCATACCTCGCCCACCGTACTTCGCATCAGGACCCTGTAGCCCCTAAAAATAAACGGCATCGTGGTGCTGCCGTCATCGGGGAGCTCGATCAGGGCCGAGTCGTAATCCTTCTGACGGTCAATAACCGCACCGATGCGTGTACGCTCC
This sequence comes from Streptomyces sp. NPDC048270, assembly GCF_040652335.1. NCBI lineage: Bacteria > Bacillati > Actinomycetota > Actinomycetes > Kitasatosporales > Streptomycetaceae > Streptomyces > Streptomyces sp. NPDC048270. The sequence continues at coordinate 9,485 of NZ_JBEZLV010000036.1, read as the reverse complement.
CCATTCTTGACATCAGCTGCGTCACCCTTGAAGCAGTGCTCAGCCGTGAGCAGGTACTTGCGCCGGGTTTGCGGGGAAAAGGCGCTGAAACCGGAAGTACAAACACCGCCGCTGGTAAGGATGAGGGATCCTCCAAAGTATGGGCTACGGTCACGATATCGGCCGTGTTGCCCGCTGAGGTCGGTTGCGGATCCCTCCTCCCGTAGGTTTACGGGAAGCCCGCCGGTAACCGATCTGGGAATCGTATCGAGGGTCGCTCGGTCGTTGCTTACATTCGCGCCGGAGGGCAGGGTGGAAGGGTCGACCCCGATGTTCAGCGAGTTTCCATCGCTACTGGCCCCCGCACTCGTGACCGCTGCTCCTCCTACCCGCACGCCTGACGTGACGATCGCTCGCGCCCGTTCGTCCAACTCCTTGAATGTGTATCGGGAAGCTGCGACGGAGACGTTGATTCCCTTTCCGCGATGGGCTTCGATCAAACTGGCAACTGTCGGGGGAATCTCTCCTTTCCAGCTGAGTTTGTATCCCTTTTCCTCGGTGGACATGACGACGCCGGCATACCCGGATCCCGGGTCATTCTGCACGGCTTGATATATCTCAGTGGTCGCCTCGGATATGGATGCTTGAGCAACCATGGCCGCCCTGTCGGCAGCTACTGCAGCGAAGGAAACATTCGGCTCGGACTCGGTCGCCCCAGGGCGGATCTGATTGTGCAATACGAGCAGGGAGCCGGAAACGGCAAGCGATATCCCGAGGATGGTATTCCGCCTGAAAGATTTCGAATTCACGTTTACACTCTCTGATATGTGAACTGCGCTACGGATCGACCCAGGAAAGCAGACGGAAATCGATTTACGATCACCTCCCGCAATCCCCCGCCGACCAATTGCGCATGGCTGCCAGACACCGGTGCGAAACTGGCGTTCCAGCGCGGAACCAGCAGACTTCCATGCGGCGCTCACGATTCGCTTACGTTCCGCTCACGCACAGAGACCGGCCCGCCGCGCTCCGGCGTTGCCGACTGGACCTGCGGTCAGTAGATCCAGCTGGACCGCGGCGGGCGCAGCAGCGACCGGGGGCGACGTCCACCGCCGCCATGGCCTTCGAGGGGAACAGGGACAAGATCACATCTGGAAGGCCTCTGGAATCCCCGGCCGATGCCCAGCCCTGACATACCCGCCACCACAGCAGCCATGACGACCGCTGCCCTCAGGTCCTCGTCGTGAGTCGCGCAACCGCCGCGTCGTACCGCGCCTGGAGGCTCGGATCCGCCGATACGCGCAGGAGTACTCCGAGCGCCCGCACCGCGCCGTCCTCGTAGCCGGACAACTCCGCCTCCCGGGCCGCCAGGTCAAGCTGCCGGATGCCCTCGGCGGCGTCCCCGAGACCCAGCAGCGCCTCTCCCGTCACCATGAGGAGCAGGATCCGGGGCACATCGGCCGTGCCCGACCTGTCGCCGAAGGCCAGGGCCTCGGTCGCCGCGTCAAGGGCTGCACGCCACTCCCCTGCGTCGACCCGGTGCCGGGCGAGGTGCTGCATGGCCAGTCTCTCGGTGGTTTGGTTCCCCACCTTGCGCGCCAGCTCCACGGCCCGTTCGCATCCCCGCGCAGCGTCCGTCGGGTCCCCGAGCTCGGCTTGCGCCATGGCCAGGACGATCAGCGCGTTCGCCTCGGCGACCACATCGCCCGTTCGGGAGGCGAGTGCGGAGGCGGCCTCCAGGCGGGTCACCGCCTCTGCGATGCGGCCTTCCTCGATCAGCACCCATCCGAGCACGTTCAGCACCCGCGACTCGCCGTGCCGATCGGCGTCGGCCCGCGCCGCGGCGAGCGCGGTCTCCAAGAGCGGGACCCAGCCGTCCCGCACACGCCACACGATCAGCGGCCACAGTGTGAGGACGATCCGCCAGGTCCGGGCGTGCAGCCCGGCAGTGTGGGCCGCGGCGGCCGCCAGCGTGAGGTCGTCCCTCTCGGCCGCGTACCAGGCCACGGCGGCGGACCGGTCTGCGAACTCCCGCACGGCGGCGGGTGGCAGATGGTCCGCCGGCAGCGAGATGTCCTCCTCGTTGCCGGGCTCGGCCGCCGCCATGGCAGCGAGGGCCGTGGCGATGTAGTGGTCGAGCACGCGCTTGAGCGCGTTGGGCCCGGCATCCAGGCTCCGCGCGTAGAGCCGCACGAGATCGTGCAGCGTCCAGTGGCCGGGCGCCGCCTCCGTGACGAGATGCGCGACGGCCAGCTGCTCCAGGCAAAGTTCGGCGGCTGCCGGATCCGTGCCCGCCAGGGCCGCCGCCGCATACCGGTCGACGTGCGTGCCGGGATGCTGGCCGAGATGGGCGAACTGGCGGGAGACGTGTGACGGCAGTTGTTGCAGCGTCAGGTGCAGCGCCGCCCGCACGCCGGTGTCCTCCACATCCAGCAGGCTGAGCCGGCGCGTCTCGTCGGACAGCTCGGCGGCCATCGCTTCCAGCGACAAGCCGGGCCGTTGCGCCATCCTGGCGGCGGCTACTCGTAGCGCGAGGGGCAGCCCGCCGCACAGCTCCGCCAGCACTCGCGCCGCCACCGGCTCTGCGCGCACCCGTTCCGTTCCGAGTACTCCTGCCAGGAGCATCGTGCCGTCCTGCGGCCCGAGCACGTCCACGGCCACGGGCCGGGCGGTGTCCGTGACGATCAGCCCCGTCAGCCGGTGCCGGCTGGTGACCACAGTGACGCAGCGTCGACCGCCCGGCAGCAGCGGCCTGACCTGTTCCGAGTCACGCGCATTGTCGAGCACCACCAGTAGCTCCCGGTCGGCAACCAGCGACCGGAACAACGCGGCCGCGCCGTTGGCCGACTCCGGAATCCGGTGACTGGCGACACCGAGCGCCAGCAGGAACTCGCGCAACACCTCTACGAGAGCCGGCTCGCCCGTGTCGCCGAAACCTCGCAGGTCGGCGTAGAGCCGCCCGTCGGGGAAACCGGCACGGATCTGATGTGCCCAGTGCAGCACCAGAGCCGTCTTCCCCACCCCGGCGGGTCCGATGACCAGACAGACCGGCGCCTCGCCCACGGCGGCCCGGGACAGGCCACGGAGCTCCGCCGCCCGTCCATGAAAGCCGCGCGGCGCACGCGGTAGCAGATCGGGCGCACCGGGCTGCACGACGGCATCCGGTACCGCGACAGGGAGCCGAATGTCCGTCGGGGTTCCCGGGCCAGGAACCGCAACCGCGGCCTTGGCCATGTCTCCAGCGGCGGTCTGCGCCACGCCGCCTTCCGCGCCGCGCAAGGCCGAGGCGTAGGCGTCCGCCAGTTCCTGGCCCGGGTCCACGCCCAGCTCGTCGGCAAGCAACCGCCGGGTGCGATGGAACCAGTCGAGTGCCTCCGAGCGTCGGCCCGCCCTCCCCAGCGCCCGCATGAGCGCGGCCGACAGCGATTCTCGCAGCGGACGGGCAACCGCCTCTGCGCGCAGGACCGTGACGGCCTCGGCATGCTCGCCCAACCGCGCATAACCCGCCGCCAGCTGCTCCACCGCGGCCAGCCGCAGCTCCTCCAAGGACTGCGCGGCGGCCTGCAGCGACGGGCTCGGGCAGACGTCCGCCAGTGCGGGCCCCTGCCACAGCGACAAGGCTTCCCGATACATCGTCACCGCCCGAGCAGGGTCACACTGCTCACGGGCCAGAGCCACCAGATCCTCGAAGCGGTGCACGTCCAACAGGGCCTTCGGGGTCCGAAGGAGATACGCCCCGCCCCGGGTGACCAGCTCAACGCCGTGTGCCTCGGCGTCGGCACCCGTCAACGAGGCCCGCAGCTGCGACACATGCCCCTGGATGACACCGCGGGCGCGCGCCGGCGGTTCCTCTTCCCACAAGGCAGCCAGGAGCTGGTCGACCGGCACTGGACAGTTGGGGCGCAACAGCAAGGCGGCCAGCAGGCTGCGACGTTTCACGGGACCAACTGGCAGTCCGCCGGTCTCGGTGACGACTGACACCGCTCCGAGCAACCGGAACTCCATCTGCCCATGCCTCCCAGCAAAGAACTCAGGATAACTGCACGGTTCCTGCCCTTGCGTACCTGCCAGCCTCGCAAGGGCGCCCGCTCCTGCGGCTTCGGAGCGCAGGGGCGGAACTGCTGCGGCTCCTGGCCGGTGAGTCGCCTGAGGTCAGCTGCTCACACCTTGTGATGGGCGGGGCGGCGGCGTGCCTGGCCGGTCGCGAGGACGCGTCCCACGTCATGGCGGGTGGCTGGACGCCGGTTCTTCGAACCAGGTGCACGCGTCAACTGCGTGGTCGGACCCTCCCAGCGAAGCCCCCAGACCGCAGCACTAGCATCCTCCCCATGCACCCTGAAGCCCGATCGAGCCTCGAGAACCTGCTCCCGCCAGGCCGGATGGCCATGTCCGACGAAGGTGACGCAGACTCGCAGCGCTTGTGGCTCAGCGACGGGCCGGCCACGGCCGAGCTGTGGGCGCAGGCGCACGCCGAGCACACCCGCTCAGGGTTGTGGCCGCTGCTGCTCGACGCCCTGGATCCGAACGACGGCGAGTTCCGCCCCTGGGCATCCAGGGAGATGTTCCCAAAGCGGATGTCCTCCCCGGCGGACCACGACCCCGCCGACGTCCTCGCGCATTGGTGGGCGTCCTGCACCGCCGACGATGAAGACGACGACATGCTCGACATCAAAAGGCGCCGCGCCGTCACCGCCCCCTTCGGACAGACCTGGCCCGGCCTCGCACCCGGCCCGGGAGCGGTTGCCGACGCGGATGAACTCGCCTCCGAGTTCGTCCAGGCGTTCCTCGTCGACCGCCCCCGGACACGTATGGGGCTGATCGCCGCGGCGTCGGGTGCCGAGGCTTTGACGGTGGTGGGCTGGTCCGGGCCCTGCAACCACGACAACGACACCGCGAAGATCTGTGCGGTCCTCCGAGACTGGGAGCATCGCTTCGGTGCCCGTGTCGTCGCAGCGGGGTTCGACACGCTGCACCTCAGCGTCGCAGCGCCGCCGGTGAGTGAGCGGGACGCCCTCCTGGTCGCGGCCGAGCACTTCGCCCTGTGCCCGGACAACATCTGGCAGGGCAGCCGACCGTACACACTGGCCGCGTACGCCGAGCAGATCACCGGCGCCCACTGCTGGGACTTCTGGTGGGACTGACCCCGTCCCACACCTCGGAAACGATGACAAGGGCCCCGGGCGGCGGACAGACGCGCCGAAGCCGTCGGTGAGCCACTGCTCCAAGCTCGGCGGCCGGGACTGACACGTCGGTCCACGACTCCCGCCACTCCCGAGCCACTGCCTGCAGGACGGGGAAGCGACGCAAAGAAGTCCGCCGGGACGGCAACCTTTCGGTCCCCAGCGGCAACTGCACGGGCAAGCGGCCCCTTTGAGGGGCGCCGACCTTTCCGACACGTGCAGAGGATCCCTCACGATGACTACCAGTGCAGGACGCCACCGCAGGACGCGTCCCCTCCCGGTCGCGGCAGTTCTCGCCCTGACGGCCGGTGCCGGCGGGGCGTACCTCGCCGTCGCGCCCGGTGGGGCAGAGGCCGCCGCGGCCGGGAGCGCGCGGCCGGTGGTCGTCTCCACGACCGCAGCCCTGGAACGGGCCTTCGCCGAGGCGGGCCCCGGGACCACGATCCAGCTGCGCGGAGGCACGTACCTCCCCACGCGCACGCTCAAGAGCCAGGCCGACGGGACCCCGACGCGGCGGATCACCGTCACCTCCCACGGCACGGAGAAGGCGACGGTCGACGGCTCCAAGCTCCCCGCGGGAGAGTGGCTGGCGGCGATAGGCGGCGACTACTGGACGGTGTCGAACCTGACGTTCCGGAACTCACCCTCGCACGGGGTGGTACTGACCTCCTCCGTCGGCGGGGTCTTCAGGAACCTGAGGACCCACGGCAACGGCGACTCAGGATTCACCCTGCGCGGTGACGGCACCAACGACAACCTCATCCAGAACCTGGACTCCTACGACAACTACGACCCCAGGACCCACGGTCAGAACGCGGACGGCCTGGCCATCAAGTTCGGGTCGGGCACGAACAACAAGGTCGTCGGCGCCCGGCTGTGGAACAACGCCGACGACGGCGTCGACCTGTGGGAGTGGGCCAGCCCGGTACGGATCGAAGGCAGCTGGGCGTACGGCAACGGGGAGAACCGCTGGAACGACCCCGCCTTCGAAGGCAACGGCAACGGCTTCAAGCTGGGCGGGGGCGGCGCGAGCGCCGCGCACGTCGTCACCGGCAACGCCGCCTGGAACAACCGGCTCCACGGCTTCACCGAGAACAGCAACCCGGGGGCCCTGATCCTGCACCGCAACACGGCGTACGCCAACCACGCGGACGGGTTCTTCTTCGTCTCCTCGCCCTCGCGCCTGTCCCGGAACCTCGCCGCGCAGAACACCGGGGGCACGGCCAAGCTGGGGCACCGCGCCGTGAGCGCCGCGAACAGCTGGGACGCCAAGGGCGAGGGCGGCCCCTCCCCGGACGGGCGCTCCTTCCTGCGCAGCATCGACGCGACGACGGCGTACGGCCCGCGCAAGGCCGACGGATCCCTTCCGGCGACCACCTTCCTCACCACCGGGACCGAAGCCATCGGCGCGGCGATGAAGTGAGACCCGACCGTCTGGGCCGGTCCCCAGGGGCGGCTCAACCGCCGGCGGAGAGCTCCGCCGCCGTCGGCAATCGTGGGCCGGTACGGGCAGGAGTCGACCTGGTCATCGGGCCGGGACGGCCGTCGATCCTTGGAGGTGAGCAGGTCCCCTGCTGCATCACGACGGCCGACCCGGTTGTGTCCCGCATACCCCCGGCGTGCGCCTTCACCTCATGTGCGTCAGCTCATCGCGTCGGGCTGACTCCGCACACGTCTGCGGCGCTGGACTGCCCCCACGGGCTGTCCAGCGCCGCAGCGCCTGTGTCGTGTCACTTTTCGCGTGCCGCTACCAGCGGTACCAGCGTCCGCTGCCGCCCTTCGGGCGGGCGACGAACCCGATCAGCCACAGCACCAGCACCGCGATCGCGACCCACCAAAGGATCTTCACCGCGAAGCCGGCGCCGAAAAGGATCAGAGCGAGCAGAAGAACGAGAAGCAGGGGAACCATAGTTATCAACCTCCGAAACAGCGGTTGCCCCGACCCTTCTCGATCATGCGCGCGATATTTACGGGTTTCTTATTCGCGCAGGCGGGCAGCAGTACAAGCCACATCCTGCCAAGAGGCTGGCCTGGTGATGGGGTCAGGCAATGTCAAGGGGCGGGCCTCCGCGGCGGGCCAGGAGACTGCGGGTGGCATCCACGGACAGGGCAGGGGAACGGCGGACTGCGGCGTCACCCGCGCGTGGAGGGCGTCTACGGCCGCCGCGCGCTTGCGCGCCACTGCCAGGGTCGGGGCATGCCGTCCGCGGTGGCCTCGGTCACGGCCTCGTCGCACTCGGGGTCCGCGATCTGCTTCAAGCCCGCCAGATAGGACCTCTCCTCAGGGGCGATGTCGGCTGCGGTGGCCCGTGAGGGCGCGGGGCCCGACGCGAACCGTGTGGCGAACGCCTGGAGACCTTCCGGAACTTCTCCGGCAAGGCCTTACGAGCCCGTATCCCCAGGGCCCTCGAGGGCGCGCTCATCCGGGACCGGCAGCGGATCGCGGAGGAGAAGCGCACCGCCGAACTCCGACTGTCCTACCCGCCCGTTATCCGGTGCTGAGGCGCGGCATTAGGGTGGACGGATCGGCTGGCCTAGGTGACCTTCGACCACGGCACCCGTTGATCAGCCCATGAAGAAGCGACACATCCTCACGACCACCGTCCTCACCATCGGCGCGGCCATCCTCGCCGCCGTTCCCGCACATGCGGACATCACCGATGGCAGCGACAACAACCTCAACGTCCTCGACCACATCTCGGCGCTGACCACGAACATCAACAGCGACCCGACCACCAGCGAAGTCAGGAACGCCAACACCCGCGCCGACGGGCACAAGAACAACAGCGCCTTCCAGTAGGCACGTCCGCACAGCAGGACCTCGCGGACCGCCCACGGACTTGCCTCACCTTCATCGCCCTCTCCACCCGTCCAGCAGAGGTGGTACGGCTCACCGGGGTGCAGCAGCGGCCGTGCGGGCAGATTCTGGGTATCGAGCCCGCGGACGAGGACGACCCGCTGGATGCCCGTCTGAGCCGCTGCCTCCGGCGCTCGGGGCACCCGGAGGCAGAGCGGCAAAAGGGGCGGCAGGCAGGGGTGACCAGGGCGTTGCCTGATCGTCTCTGTGGTGGTGGCCGGCGTTCTGGGTCCGGCACCGGGTCTTGGCCTTTCGCGCGCGTGGTGGCTGGAGGTGCAAGCCAGGGAAGACCGGAAGACCGGATGCAAGGACGGTCCACACCCGACGACCACGCACCCGTGCACAAGGAGCACCGACGCGGCTTGCCGTGGGGCCGGCCAGCCGTCCGGGGGAGAGCTCAGCTGTGGCGCCTCAGGTGTTCCAGAGCTGCTGCGGTCCCGGCGTTGTTGTGGGCGTGGGCGACGATGCGAGTGCGCAGGTCCTGCCGGGTGTCCGGGTCGCGGTGGATGTGGCCTTCGACGACTGCCCGGCCGGGCGTGCCGTCGGATGTGGGCAGGGGAACGACCTGGTGGTTGGTGCGGCCGGTGATGAGGACGGCCCGTAGGCTCAGGTACTCCCATTGTAGGTGCGGGCCGAAAGCGGCACCCTCGGGGCCGGCCAGTATCGCCTGCTGGTCGCCGGCCAGCAGGACGCAGGTGGCGTCCGCGGCGCGGATGACGGCCTCGCAGGCATCCGGCCCCAACCGCTCGCGGGCCTACTCCAAATAGACGTCGAGTAAATCGGATCCCTCGCCCGGTGTGTTCATCGCTCTCCCCCGAACCCCCATTGCCCCTATGACATTACGTCCGGTCGGAAGCACAGTCCGGCGCACGCGCACACCCCCAGGCCGGAGTCGGCCTGGTGCGCTGCGCAGCGCGCCGGGCGCAGATGCGGGAGCCCCCGGCGTCGGCCGACATCGGTCCCGAGTGGTGCGCAGCCTGCAGGGCACGAGGCGGGCGGCACCCGACCCGCCCACGGCAACCGAGCTTCCTTCTGCACGGACTCGGCCGATCTCAGGATCCGAAGACACGCAGCACACGGGCTGAGTTGGGCAGGTCTTCAGGGACGGTGACAGCGCCGGTCAGGGGCATCAGGTCTGCGCTGGCGCAGTCGCCGGGCTGCTGAGGGTCGATCTCCCCGTCCCAGCCGGCCGGAACCGCGAGGGAACTCGTGGCATAAGGCGGTTTGCGGCAGGCGCGCCACCACTAGGACGACCGGCTCATCACACGCCCGTCATTGCGAGCAGCGTGATGTGCAGACGGGTGCGCAGGTGCACAAGGGCGCGTTGCAAGCCTTGGACAGGTGGGTGCCTGCAGAGCGGGCGAAGCCCGAAGGGCTAGGTCCTGTCCGGCGGATCTTGTGACTGTCTGCTTGTCCGGTCGTTAGGTCCGGCATGGGGCGGGGTGATCTGACGAATGCGGAGTGGGTGC
>NZ_JBEZLV010000035.1:0-78005 GCF_040652335.1 Streptomyces sp. NPDC048270 | reverse complement strand
GGCCCCGGCGGGCGGGGCCCCCGCCACGGCGGCGTCGGCGGCGGGGATCTCGGCGCCCGCGGCGACCGCGCCCCTGGGCACGACCGAGGTCTGTCCCGCGGTCTGGGCCTTCGGGGCGGGGGCGACGGCCGGCGACGCGGCGGGCTTCGGGGCGGCCGTCTCGTCCTCGGCCGGGGCCGCGGTGTGCCGCGGCAGCAGGTGGAAGCCGTTCGAGGCGCCCTCGCCCTGGACGTGGACATTGAGTGCGTAGCGGCCGTCGGCGGTCTTGGAGAGGGTGTACTCGACGCCGTCGACCACCGCGCGGGCGGCGGAGGTGTCGAGCGTCGCCAGGACGCGTCCCGCCCAGCCGTCGGCCGGCTTCCAGTCGGCGGCGACGGCGCGGATCCAGACCTCGGGGCCCTCGGACCTGTTGCGCAGCACCGCGATCCGGCCCTCGCCCACGAGGACGACCTCGCCGCCGTAGCGCTCGTCGCCCGGGGTGCTCGCGGCCCCGGGCACGGTCACCGCCGACGCGGCGGCGCTCTGCGCGGCGGGTGCGGCGGGTGCGGCGAGGGCGGTCGCGGCGGGAGCCAGGAGCATGCCGGCGAGGGCGGCGGTGACGATCGAGGTGCGGAGGGCGGAACGCATGACGACTCCTGAAGCGGGCGTGAGGAGGGTGGAGGAGAGTCGCACTCCGCGTCGAGTCTGTTCGGTCTGGTTCACCGGGTCAGGTGTGGCGGGCTGCTGAAGAGAAATCTATGGATCTTGTACGACTGGACGATCCGGCTCCTGTCATGGCCGCGTAACAGCGGCCGGAGGTGTCGATTCCGCACCGGAACCCGCCGATTCCGGGGGAGGGGGTGACAGGTCGCTACGCGCGTAGATATGCTCATGTGGTGACCATGCCCACCACCCTCACCGCATTCGCTGACGTGACGACGTCCGACAGTGCGCTGCGCCGCTTCCTGCACGGGCTGCCCGGCGTCGACGCAGTCGGACTGGAGGCCCGCGCGGCCTCCCTCGGCACCCGCTCGATCAAGACGACGGCCAAGGCGTACGCCATCGATCTGGCCATCTCGATGATCGACCTGACGACGCTCGAGGGTGCGGACACCCCGGGCAAGGTCAGGGCGCTCTCCGCCAAGGCCGTCAACCCCGACCCGACCGACCGCAGCACGCCCATGACCGCCGCGGTCTGCGTGTACCCCGACATGGTGGCCACCGCGAAGGCCGCCCTGAACGGCGCCGACGTCAAGGTGGCCTCCGTCGCGACCGCCTTCCCGGCCGGCCGCGCCGCGCTGCCCGTCAAGCTCGCCGACACCCGTGACGCCGTCGCCGCCGGCGCCGACGAGATCGACATGGTCATCGACCGTGGCGCCTTCCTCGCCGGCCGCTACCTCGACACGTACGAGCTGATCAAGGCCGTCAAGGAGGCCTGCGTCCGCCCCGACGGCACCGCGGCCCGCCTCAAGGTCATCTTCGAGACCGGCGAGCTGTCGACGTACGACAACATCCGCCGCGCCTCCTGGATCGGCATGCTCGCGGGCGCCGACTTCATCAAGACGTCGACGGGCAAGGTGGGCGTCAACGCGACCCCGGCCAACACGCTCCTCATGCTCGAAGCCGTCCGCGACTTCAAGGCGCAGACTGGAATCCAGATCGGCGTGAAGCCGGCCGGCGGCATCCGGACCACCAAGGACGCGATCAAGTTCCTGGTCCTGGTCAACGAGACCGCGGGCGAGGACTGGCTGAGCAACCACTGGTTCCGCTTCGGCGCATCCAGCCTGCTCAACGACCTGCTGATGCAGCGCCAGAAGCTGAGCACCGGCCGTTACTCCGGTCCCGACTACGTGACGGTGGACTGATCACCATGGCATCCCTTTTCGAGTACGCACCGGCTCCCGAGTCCCGCTCGGTCGTCGACATCGCCCCCTCCTACGGGCTCTTCATCGACGGCGAGTTCACCGACGCCGCCGACGGCAAGGTCTTCAAGACCGTCTCGCCGTCCTCCGAAGAGGTCCTCGCCGAGGTCGCCCGGGCGGGCGCCGCCGATGTGGACCGCGCCGTCAGGGCCGCCCGCAAGGCCTTCGAGAAGTGGTCCGCGCTGCCCGGCTCCGAGCGCGCCAAGTACCTCTTCCGCATCGCCCGGATCATCCAGGAGCGCAGCCGCGAGCTCGCCGTCCTGGAGACCCTGGACAACGGCAAGCCGATCAAGGAGACCCGCGACGCGGACCTCCCGCTGGTCGCCGCGCACTTCTTCTACTACGCGGGCTGGGCCGACAAGCTCGACCACGCGGGCTACGGCGCGAACCCGCGCCCGCTGGGCGTGGCCGGCCAGGTCATCCCGTGGAACTTCCCCCTCCTGATGCTCGCGTGGAAGATCGCCCCGGCGCTCGCCACCGGCAACACGGTCGTCCTCAAGCCCGCCGAGACCACCCCGCTCTCCGCGCTGTTCTTCGCGGACATCTGCCGCCAGGCCGGCCTGCCCAAGGGCGTCGTCAACATCCTCACCGGGTACGGCGACGCGGGCGCGGCCCTCGTCGAGCACCCGGACGTGAACAAGGTCGCCTTCACCGGCTCGACGGCCGTGGGCAAGAAGATCGCCCGCCACGTCGCCGGCACCGACAAGAAGGTCACCCTGGAGCTGGGCGGCAAGGGCGCCAACATCGTCTTCGACGACGCCCCGATCGACCAGGCCGTCGAGGGCATCGTCAACGGCATCTTCTTCAACCAGGGTCAGGTCTGCTGCGCCGGATCCCGCCTCCTGGTCCAGGAGTCGATCCACGACGAGCTGCTGGACTCCCTCAAGCGCCGCCTCTCCACGCTGCGCCTGGGCGACCCGCTCGACAAGAACACCGACATCGGCGCGATCAACTCCGCCGAGCAGCTCGCCCGGATCACCGCGCTCGCGGAGACCGGCGAGGCCGAGGGCGCCGAGCGCTGGTCCCCGGACTGCGAGCTGCCGTCCGCCGGCTACTGGTTCGCCCCGACGCTCTTCACGAACGTCACCCAGGCGCACACCGTCGCCCGCGACGAGATCTTCGGCCCGGTGCTGTCCGTGCTGACCTTCCGCACGCCCGACGAGGCCGTCGCCAAGGCCAACAACAGCCAGTACGGCCTGTCCGCGGGCATCTGGACGGAGAAGGGCTCGCGCATCCTCGCCGTCGCGGGCAAGCTCCGCGCGGGTGTCGTCTGGGCCAACACGTTCAACAAGTTCGACCCGACCTCGCCCTTCGGCGGCTACAAGGAGTCGGGCTTCGGCCGCGAGGGCGGCCGCCACGGCCTGGAGGGCTACCTCGATGTCTGAGAAGTCTGAGCAGCGGCTCAGTGTCCAGAAGACCTACAAGCTGTACATCGGGGGCAAGTTCCCCCGCTCCGAGAGCGGCCGGGTGTACGAGGTGACCACGAAGGCATCAGCCGCCGGGGCGGCGGGCAAGGGCAACTGGCTGGCCAACGCCCCGCTGTCCTCCCGCAAGGACGCGCGTGACGCGGTCGTCGCGGCCCGCAAGGCCTTCGGCGGCTGGTCGGGCGCCACCGCCTACAACCGCGGGCAGGTCCTCTACCGCATCGCCGAGATGCTCGAGGGCCGCCGCGACCAGTTCGTCCGCGAGGTCGGCGAGGCGGAGGGCCTGTCCAAGTCCAAGGCCGGCGCCGTCGTGGACGCCGCCATCGACCGCTGGGTCTGGTACGCGGGCTGGACCGACAAGATCGGCCAGATCGTCGGCGGGGCCAACCCCGTCGCGGGCCCGTTCTTCAACCTCTCCACCCCCGAGCCGACCGGCGTCGTCGCGGTCGTCGCCCCGCGGGCCTCGTCCTTCCTGGGCCTGGTCTCGGTGATCGCCCCGGTGATCGCCACCGGCAACACCGCCGTCGTGATCGCCTCGGAGAAGTCCCCGCTGCCCGCGCTGTCCCTGGGCGAGGTGCTGGCCACCTCCGACCTGCCCGGCGGCGTGGTCAACATCCTGTCCGGCAAGGCCGCCGAGATGGGCCCGCACCTGGCCGCCCACCAGGACGTCAACGCGATCGACCTGGCGGGCGCCGACACCGCGCTGGCCAAGGAGCTGGAGATCGCCGCGGCGGACAACCTCAAGCGCGTCCTGCGTCCACAGCCTGTGGACGACTGGAGCGCGGACCCGGGCACGCAGCGCATGACGGCGTTCCTGGAGACCAAGACGGTCTGGCACCCCACGGGTTCGCTGGGCTCGGGCGGGTCCTCGTACTAGAAGACCCCCGTGAACCGGCCCCGGCAGCGTCCCCCGCGCTGCCGGGGCCTTCGCGTGCGGGGCCTTCCCGTGCGCGGCCTTGCCGTGCACGGGTTCCCGTGCGGGGCTCTGCCCGTCCCCGGGTCCCTGCCGCTACTTGTCCAGGACCGGTCCGAGCAGCGAGGAGACGGCCGCGGCGGGCAGCTCGCCGACGGAGGGCCCCTGCGTGAGCACGCCGGTGACCCTGCCGGTGCCGACGGCCGGGAAGTCCGCGACCTTGGTGGCGACGCCGTTGTCCAGCGGGTCCACGCCGGTGTGGGCGAGCGGGTTCACCTTGAGGTTCGCGAGGGGGTCGGTGACGCCGGCCAGCGCCGCCGGGACGTCGAGCTCACCGGCCTGGGCGCCGCCCGCGGCCATCGCGAGCGCGGCGCCCGCCATCGAGAGGGTGAGGCCTGCGGTGCGCAACGGGGAGCTGTGCGGAGCTGCGTGACGTGCCATGGGTTCCCGCCTGTGGTCGTAGTCGCGTGCGCACGCAGCGTAGTTGACGTGTGATCCTCGATACCAACCGGCCGCCGGAGGGGTCCCCTACAGGGATTAATGGTTCAGACTGGTGTCCCGTGAGCTGTTCTTCTCCCCTGCCGACGCGCGTCGTGCTGCTGACCGGGCCCTCGGGCTCCGGCAAGTCCTCGCTGGCGGCCCGTTCGGGTCTTCCCGTGCTGCGCCTGGACGACTTCTACAAGGAGGCGGACGACCCGACCCTTCCGCTGGTCGACGGCAGCTCGGACATCGACTGGGACTCCCCGCTGTCCTGGGACGCGGACACCGCCGTCGCGGCGATCGGGGAACTGTGCGCGGGGGGCCGTACGGAGGTCCCCGTCTACGACATCGCGACGTCCTCCCGGGTCGGCACGGAAGCGCTGGACATCTCCCGCACGCCGCTGTTCATCGCGGAGGGCATCTTCGCGGCCGACATCGTCGCCCGCTGCCAGGAGCTGGGGCTGCTCGCCGACGCGATCTGCCTGCGGGGGCGGCCGTCGACGACGTTCCGGCGGCGGCTGGTGCGGGATCTGCGCGAGGGGCGCAAGTCGGTGCTGTTCCTGCTGCGCAGGGGCTACCGGCTGATGCGGGCCGAGCGGGGCATCGTGGCGCGGCACACCGCGCTCGGAGCCCATGCCTGCGGCCGTGACGAGGCCCTCGGCCGCCTGGCCGCCGCCGCGGCGGGCCGCCACCGCCCGGCCACGGCCCCGGCCTGACGAGGTCCGGCCCCGCCGGCTGCTGCCGCACCTGCGGACGCGGAAAGGCGGGACCCTGCGGACCCCCGGCCGCCTGATCCCGCCTGTTCCCCCCGCGGCCCCCGCCCCACCCCCGTGGGACGGGCCCCCTGGCCCGTTGGCTTGTGTGGTGTCCGCGCGGCCCCGCGGGGCCTAGGCGACGAGCTCCTCGAAGGACTCCGCCTCGTCGGCGCCGAAGCTCAGCGCCTCGTCCTCGCGCAGCCGCCGCAGCGACCGCCAGATGCTCGACTTCACCGTGCCGACGCTGATTCCGAGGATCTCCGCGATCTCCGGGTCCGTGCGGCCCTCGTAGTAGCGCAGGACCAGCATGGTGCGCTGCGGCTCCGGGATCCGGGACAGCGCCTGCCACAGCACCGCGCGCAGCTCCGTACCGCGCATCGCGTCCGTGTCCGAGGCCGTCTCCGGCAGCTCCTCCGTCGGGTACTCGTTCAGCTTCCGCCGGCGCCACGCACTGATGTGCAGGTTCGTCATCGTGCGGCGCAGGTACCCGCCCACGGCCGCCTTGTCGGTGATCCGGTCCCAGGCGCGGTACGTGGAGAACAGCGCGCTCTGCAGCAGGTCCTCCGCCTCGTGGCGGTCGCCGGTGAGGTGGAAGGCCGTCGCGTACAGGGCGGCCCGGCGCTCCTGGACGTACGCCGTGAACTCCGCCTCGGACGTCGAGGACGGGGTGCGCTGTGCGGGAACCGCCTGGTACTGCTTCGCGTCAATGGCTACGACGTGTGCCGGCCGGGGCCGGGCTACCGCGACGTTACGGACACCCGCCCGGCGGTTCACATCGTGCAGCCGCGTGACAACCGCGCTGGTCGTGGTGCTGTGCAGCGTGTTCATCTCGCGCCCCCCGTCGTGGAGTCTGCTTCGGTCCGTTGCTGTGCTTCGGTTGTTGGTAGAAGCCTGCCCGGCCGACTTAACCGGGGTGTCCGCCGACTGTCACAGGCCTGTCACAGCGGCCTCCGTCCGACCCGGCCGGGATCCGGTGCCCCCGCCGGTCGTACTCCCGACTGCCGATGGGACAGAATGAGCCCGTGCCTTTCCTGTTGCTGATCGAGGACGACGACGCCATCCGCACGGCCCTCGAACTCTCCCTGTCTCGCCAGGGCCACCGTGTGGCCACCGCGGCGACGGGCGAGGACGGCCTGAAACTGCTGCGCGAGCAGCGGCCGGATCTGATCGTGCTGGACGTGATGCTGCCCGGGATCGACGGCTTCGAGGTGTGCCGGCGGATCCGCCGCACCGACCAGCTGCCGATCATCCTGCTCACCGCGCGCAGCGACGACATCGACGTGGTCGTCGGCCTGGAGTCCGGTGCCGACGACTACGTGGTCAAGCCCGTGCAGGGGCGGGTGCTCGACGCCCGCATCCGCGCCGTGCTGCGCCGCGGCGAGCGCGAGTCCAGCGACTCGGCGAGCTTCGGCTCCCTGGTCATCGACCGCGCCGCCATGACGGTGACGAAGAACGGCGAGGACCTCCAGCTCACCCCGACCGAGCTGCGGCTGCTGCTGGAGCTGAGCCGCCGTCCCGGACAGGCGCTCTCCCGCCAGCAGTTGCTCCGCCTCGTCTGGGAGCACGACTACCTCGGCGACTCGCGGCTCGTGGACGCCTGCGTGCAGCGGCTGCGCGCCAAGGTCGAGGACGTGCCGTCCTCGCCCACCCTGATCCGGACCGTCCGCGGCGTCGGCTACCGCCTGGACTCCCCGCAGTGATCCCGGCGCTGCTCGCGGGCCGGCGCTGGACCAGCCTGCGGCTGCGGCTCCTCATCGTGTTCGCCCTGGTCGCGCTGACGGCCGCGGTCTCCGCTTCGGGGATCGCGTACTGGCTCAACCGGGAGGCGGTCCTCACCCGTACCCAGGACGCGGCCCTCGGCGACTTCCGCCAGGAGATGCAGAACCGGGCCGCGGCCCTGCCCGCCGACCCGACCGCGCAGGAGGTCCAGCGCACCGCGGAGCTGATGGCGGGCAGCAGCCCGGGCTACAGCGTGCTGCTGGTCCAGGAGGGCAAGGACGGCCAGGTGTCGGGGACGGCGGGTCCCGACGCCTTCGGGCTGGGCGACGTACCGAAGTCCCTGCGGGACGCGGTCAACGACCGGCAGAAGACGACGGCGGCCAACGACTCCGAGTACCACATGTACTGGCAGCGGACGAAGCCCGGCGGCAATCCGTACCTGGTCGGCGGGACGCGGATCGTCGGCGGCGGGCTCACCGGCTACATGTACAAGTCCCTCGCGCAGGAGCGGGACGACCTGAACGCGCTGGCCTGGTCGCTGACGATCGCGACGGGTCTGGCGCTGCTGGGTTCCGCGCTGCTCGCGCAGGCCGCCGCCCGTACGGTGCTCAAGCCCGTGCAGCGGTTGGGCGACGCGGCGCGGCGGCTCGGCGAGGGCGAGCTGGACACCCGGCTCGACGTGTCGGGGACCGACGAACTGGCCGACCTCTCCCACACGTTCAACAAGACGGCGGAGGCGCTGGAGAAGAAGGTCGCCGACATGAGCGCGCGGGAGGAGTCGAGCCGGCGCTTCGTCGCGGACATGTCGCACGAACTGCGCACGCCGCTGACGGCGTTGACGGCGGTCGCCGAGGTGCTGGAGGAGGAGGTCGACGACCTCGATCCGATGATCGCACCGGCGGTGGCGCTAGTCGTCAGCGAGACGCGGCGCCTCAACGACCTGGTGGAGAACCTGATGGAGGTCACCCGCTTCGACGCGGGAACGGCCCGGCTGGTGCTGGACGACGTGGACGTCGCCGACCAGGTCACGGCGTGCATCGACGCGCGCGCCTGGCTGGACGCCGTCGAACTCGACGCCGAGCGCGGCATCGTGGCGCGGCTCGACCCGCGCCGCCTCGACGTCATCCTCGCCAACCTGATCGGCAACGCCCTCAAGCACGGCGGCTCGCCGGTGCGGGTCAGGGTGGTCGTGGAGGGGGAGTGGCTGGTGATCGCGGTGCAGGACAACGGGCCGGGCATCCCGCAGGACGTCCTGCCGCACGTCTTCGACCGGTTCTACAAGGCGAGCGCCTCGCGGCCGAAGTCGGACGGGAGCGGGCTGGGCCTGTCGATCGCCGTGGAGAACGCGCACATCCACGGCGGTGACATCACCGCGGCCAACGGGCCCGGTGGCGGCGCGCTGTTCACGCTGCGGCTGCCGGTGGACGTGGGGAAGGTGATCGCGGGTGACCAGGACGCGTAAGGCGCTGCCGGCGGCATCGGCGCTGCTGGCCGTGCTGGCCCTGCCGGCCCTCGCGGGCTGCGGGATCAGGGCGACGACCGTGCCGGTGGACGTGGGCGCCGCGCCCTCCCGGGTGTCGTGCGACACCCCGGCGCAGCCGGGCGGGCAGGGCGGTGTGCAGGGCTTCCGGGCCACGGTGGAACTGGTCTGCGGCTCGCAGCTGGTGGGCGTGGAGCGCGTGGTGCCGGTGCCGGAGAAGCGGACGCAGCGGGACCCCGTGGCTCTGGTCGTGCAGGCGCTGCTGGAGGCGCTGGAGAAGGCGCCGTCGGGGGAGGAGCGGGACGCCGGGTTCTCCACCGGGGTGCCGGCTGGGCTCACCGCGGGAGCGCCGAGGCCGGGCGATCCGGCGGGCACGGTGCGGTTGAGCCGCAAGCCGGAGGATCTGCCGCCGGTGGCCCTGTCGCAGATCGTGTGCACGCTGGCGGGCAACGAGGCGGTGTCGGCGGGGCCGGGGCCGGTGGTGATGGGCGGGCCGGACGCGGATCCGCCGCGGGCGTGGGAGTGCACGGACGCGGTCCGCTCCCGCCCGGAGTCGGTACCGACCCTGGGCGAGATCGTCCGCCCTTCCGCCTCCGCGGGCGCCCCACCCCGCTGACCCTGGGCTCCGCCCCCCTCCCACCACGCCGCTGCTGGGGCGCTGCCCCAGGCCCCGCGCCTCAAACGCCGGCGGGGCTGGGGTTGCCCTGCGGCGGCCCGGCTGTGTCGGGTGGGTGGGGGGTGGTCGCGGTCGTGTGGAGCCGCTGCTGGGGCGCTGCCCCGGGCCCTGCGCCTCAATCGCCGGCGGGGCTGGGTTGCCCTGTGGCGGCCCGGCTGTGTCGGGTGGGTGGGGGCGGTTGCGGTCGTGCGGATCTGCGGTGCCGCTGCCCCGGGCCCCGCGCCTCAATCGCCGGCGGGGCTGGGTTGCCCTGTGGAAGCCTGGGTGTGTCGGGTGGCCGGGTAGACGGCTGCAGCGGCCTGCGCTGTCTGCGGCGCCGGTGCTGGGGCTCCGCCATGGATCGCCCGTAGGGCGGTTTCAGCCCCGCCGGCGATTGAGGCGCGGGCGCGGAGCGCCGTGTGGGGGCCAGGGCTGAGACCCGGTTTCGGGAAGGGGCGGGGTGGGGGGAGGGCTCCGCGCAGCGGGCCGGACGGCGGGCCGGACGGCGACGGCCCCCCGGGCCGGAGCTCGGGGGGCCGATCGGGAGGATCCGGGCGCTACGGGCCGGCAGGCCGCCGGACGGAGCCCGGCGCGGCGGCGCGCAGCCGAAGAGCGCCCGGGCCGGGCCGCCGTGCGAGCGGCGCGGGGAACATCAGATGCCCGCCGCCACCGCCAGGTCCTTCTTGATCGCGTCCAGGACTTCCTGCCCGCGCGCGCGGGCCGACGCCAGGCCGGCGGCCTCGGCCACCGGCACCACGACCTCCAGGTAGCACTTCAGCTTCGGCTCCGTGCCCGACGGCCGCACGATCACCCGGGCCTTGTACGCCCCGTCGAGGTAGTACCGCAGGCCGTCCGTCGGCGGCAGCGATTGCGTGCCCCGCGTCAGGTCCTCCGCCGAGACGACCCGCAGGCCGGCCAGCGAGGTCGGCGGCTCCGCGCGGAGCGCGGCCATGGCCGAGGCGATGACCGACAGGTCCGAGACGCGGACCGACAGCTGGTCGGTGGCGTGCAGGCCGTGGGCCACCGCCAGGTCGTCCAGCAGGTCGGTCAGGCTGCGGCCCTGCTCCTTGAGCTCGGAGGCCAGCTCGGCCACGAGCAGCGCTGCGGTGACGCCGTCCTTGTCGCGGACGCCCTCGGGGTCCACGCAGTAGCCGAGCGCCTCCTCGTAGCCGTACCGCAGGCCCTCCACGCGGGCGATCCACTTGAAGCCCGTCAGGGTCTCCTCGTAGCCCACGCCCGCCGCCTGCGCGATCCGGCCCAGGAGGCTGGAGGAGACGATGGACTCGGCGAAGACGCCCCGCGCGCCCTTGCCGACGAGGTGGGCCGCGAGCAGCGCGCCGACCTCGTCGCCGCGCAGCATCCGCCAGCCGCCGCCGTCCGGGACGGCCACCGCGCAGCGGTCGGCGTCCGGGTCGTTGGCGATCACGATGTCCGGGCGGACCTCGGCGGCCTTCGCGAAGGCCAGGTCCATCGCGCCCGGCTCCTCCGGGTTGGGGAAGGCCACGGTCGGGAAGGCCGGGTCCGGCTCCGCCTGCTCGGCGACGAGCACCGGCTCCGGGAAGCCGTGCCGGGCGAAGGCGGCCATGACGACGTCCTTGCCGACGCCGTGCATGGCCGTGTAGACGCTGCGCACGCCGCGGGCGGACCCGGGGGTCAGGACCGAGTCCGTACGCGCCAGGTAGGCCTCCAGGACCTCCTCGTCCAGCTGCAGCCAGCCGTCCGCGGGGCGGGGTACGGAGGCGAGCGTCTCGACGCGGGCGATCTGCGCCGCGATCTCGGCGTCCGCCGGGGAGACGATCTGCGAGCCGTCGCCGAGGTAGACCTTGTAGCCGTTGTCCCGGGGAGGGTTGTGGCTCGCGGTCACCTCGACGCCGGCGACGGCGCCCAGGTGCCTTATGGCGTACGCGAGGACGGGCGTCGGCAGCGGTCGGGGCAGGACGGCCGCGCGCAGCCCGGCGCCGGTCATCACGGCCGCGGTGTCGCGGGCGAAGTCCGCCGACTTGTACCGCGCGTCGTAGCCGACGACGACCAGGCCGCCGTCGTGGCCCTGGGCCTTCAGGTAGGCCGCGAGGCCCGCCGCGGCCCGGATGACCACCGAGCGGTTCATCCGCATCGGGCCCGCGCCGATCTCGCCGCGCAGACCGGCGGTGCCGAACTGCAGGGTGCCGGAGAACCGGTCCGCGAGCTCCGCCGTGTCGCCGGCCTCGATGAGCCCGGCGAGCTCGGCCGCCGTCTCCGGGTCCGGGTCCTCCGCCAGCCAGGCCTGCGCCCGGGTGATCAGGTCGTCCTGTTCCTGCACTACTTCCGCCTTGTCTCTCGTACGGTGCCGGTGCCTGTGCCCTCTCAGATGCGGGCGAGGACCTGGGTCAGCAGCTTGCCCATGCGCGCGGCCGAGTCACGGCCGGCCTGGAGCACCTCTTCGTGGTTGAGCGGCTCGCCGGAGATGCCCGCCGCCAGGTTGGTGACCAGGGAGATGCCCAGCACCTCGGCGCCGGCCTCGCGGGCGGCGATGGCCTCGAGCACGGTGGACATGCCGACCAGGTCGGCGCCCATGACGCGGATCATGTTGATCTCGGCCGGGGTCTCGTAGTGCGGGCCGGGGAACTGCACGTAGACGCCCTCTTCGAGGGTCTCGTCGATCTCCTTGCACATCGCGCGCAGTCGCGGCGAGTACAGGTCGGTCAGGTCCACGAAGTTCGCGCCGACGATCGGCGAGGTGGCCGTCAGGTTCAGGTGGTCGCTGATCAGGACCGGCTGGCCGGGCTTCATGCCCTCGCGCAGACCGCCGCAGCCGTTGGTGAGGACGACGGTCTTGCAGCCGGCGGCGACGGCGGTGCGCACACCGTGGGCGACGGCGGCGACGCCGCGGCCCTCGTAGTAGTGGGTCCGGCCGAGGAAGAGCAGCGCGCGCTTGTCGCCGATCTTGTACGAGCGGATCTTGCCGCCGTGGCCCTCGACGGCGGGGGGCGGGAAGCCGGGCAGCTCGGTGACCGGGAACTCGGCCTCGGGGGCGCCGAGCGCCTCTGCGGCGGGAGCCCAGCCGGAGCCCATCACGAGGGCGACATCGTGGGATTCCGCGCCGGTCAGCTCGCGGAGGCGGGCGGCTGCGGCGTCGGCGGCGGCGAAGGGGTCGGTAACAGATGCGTTCACGCGGAAGAGCGTAGCCGCTCATTGCCTACGCGCGTAGATGGCACAGCTCACGGTGTTCGGATCGTTGCCTTGTCGTTTCCACCGAATCGTCCCCGGGCGGGTCGTGGCGGGCCGTGGAGGGCCGTGGCGGGCCCGGAACCGCCCGGCGAGGGCCCCCGGCCGCTCAGCAGGGACGCTTGCGGAGTTCCATCACGTAGTCGTGCGGGGCGCCCGCGGACTCGGCGGCGTCGGCGATCTCGCCCAGGTAGCGCGCCGAGGGCAGGCCGCCCTCGTAGCCGTTCAGGACGTACACCCAGGCCGCCTCCTCGCCGTCCAGCGTGTGCACGCGCACCCGCATCCGGCGGTAGATGTCGAGCCCGACGCCCTCCCAGCGGTCCATCGAGTCCTCGTCGAGCGGGGCGATGTCGTAGAGGGCGACGAAGACCTGGTGGCGCGGGGCTTCGACGACCGTCGCGAGCGCGCCCTCCCAGCCCATCTGCTCGCCGCCGAAGGTCAGCCGCCAGTCGTTGATCCAGCCCGTGCCGCGCAGCGGCGAATGGGGTGCGCGGCGCGTCATCAGCCGCGGGTCGAGGTTGCCGGCGTACGCGGCGTAGAGCGACATGGGGTCGAGGGTACGGGAGGGGTGACCGTGACCGCGCTCCCGGCCGGGCGCGCGGTCCAGGTCGCGGCTGGGCGCGGGGTCCCCGTCCCGGCCGGGCGCGGGGTCCCCGTCCCGGATGGCGGGACCGTGCGCGAAGCACCTTGAAGCGTGCGGGACAATGGGGCACGGAATGCATCCCCCGGGGAGACCCCCCGGAACACCGGCCGGGGCGGCAGCCGGCCGGGTAGACGTGAGGCGGACTTTTCGTGACCCGGATCGTGATCATCGGCGGCGGACCCGGCGGGTATGAGGCGGCCCTGGTGGGGGCCCAGCTCGGCGCGGAGGTGACCGTCGTGGACTGCGACGGCCTCGGCGGGGCCTCGGTCCTGACCGACTGCGTACCCTCCAAGACCCTCATCGCGACCGCCGAGGTCATGACGACCTTCGACTCGTCGTACGAGGAGCTCGGCATCGTCGTCGCGGACGACACCCCGCACATCGAGCAGGCCGCCCGCGTCGTCGGCGTGGACCTCGGCAAGGTGAACCGGCGCGTCAAGCGCCTCGCCCTCGCCCAGTCGCACGACATCACCGCCTCCGTCACCCGGGCCGGCGCCCGCGTCGTACGGGGCCGCGCCAAGCTCGGCGGCCCGCAGGGCATCGACGGCACCCGGGACGTCATCGTCACGGCCGCCGACGGCACCGAGACGATCCTGACCGCCGAGGCCGTGCTGATCGCGACCGGCGGCCACCCCCGCGAGATCCCCGACGCCCAGCCCGACGGCGAGCGCATCCTGAACTGGACCCAGGTCTACGACCTGGACGAGCTCCCCGAGGAGCTCATCGTGGTCGGCTCCGGCGTCACCGGCGCCGAGTTCGCCGGCGCGTACCAGGCCCTCGGCTCCCGGGTCACGCTGGTCTCCTCCCGCGACCGCGTGCTGCCGGGCGAGGACCCCGACGCGGCCGCCGTCCTCGAGGACGTGTTCCGGCGCCGCGGCATGAACGTCATCGGCCGCTCCCGCGCCGAGTCCGCCAAGCGCGTCGGCGACCGGGTCGAGGTCACGCTCTCGGACGGCCGGGTGCTGACCGGCACGCACTGCCTGATGGCGGTCGGCGCGATCCCGAACACCAAGGACATGAACCTGGAGGAGTCCGGGGTCCGGCTCAAGGACTCCGGGCACATCTGGACGGACAAGGTCTCGCGCACCTCCGCGCCCGGCGTGTACGCCGCGGGCGACGTCACCGGCATCTTCGCGCTGGCCTCCGTGGCGGCCATGCAGGGCCGCATCGCGATGTACCACTTCCTGGGCGACGCGGTGGCCCCGCTGAACCTGAAGACGGTCTCCTCGAACGTGTTCACCGACCCGGAGATCGCGACCGTCGGCTACACCCAGGCCGACGTGGACGCCGGCAAGATCGACGCCCGCGTGGTGAAGCTGCCGCTGCTGCGCAACCCGCGCGCCAAGATGCAGGGCATCCGGGACGGCTTCGTGAAGATGTTCTGCCGCCCGGGCACGGGCATCGTGGTCGGCGGCGTGGTCGTCGCCCCGCGCGCGAGCGAGCTCATCCACCCCATCTCGATCGCCGTCGACAACAACCTGACGGTCGAGCAGATCGCAAACGCGTTCACCGTGTACCCCTCCCTGTCGGGTTCGATCGCCGAGGTGGCCCGCCAGCTGCACACGCGGAAGCTGGACGCGGAGGCCTGATCCACCCCCAACCGCCTTGTCCCGCAAGGCGGTTGGGGCGGTGCCCCGCCGTGCCGCGCACTGTTCACCCACGCCTCGGCCCGCGTATACCACTAGTCGCCCCGCCATATGGACAACTTCGGTATTCCGGCGCAAGGAGCTGAAACCAGACGGTCGTTGGGGTTACTGTCAGTTTCGTGTTCGCTGCAGAACGTCGCCAATTGATCCTCGAAATGGTGCGTGCCAACGGAGCGGTTTCGCTCCGTGAGCTCGCCCGCGTCGTCCAGACCTCCGAAGTGACCGTACGGCGGGACGTGCGGGCACTGGAGGCAGAAGGACTCCTCGACCGCCGGCATGGCGGTGCGGTGCTGCCGGGCGGTTTCACCCGTGAATCCGGCTTTCCGCAAAAGTCCCATCTCGCGACGGCGGAGAAGACCGCCATCGCCGATGTCGCGGCCTCCCTCGTCGAAGAGGGCGAGGCCGTCGTCGTCGGCGCGGGCACCACGACCCAGGAGCTGGCCCGCCGGCTCGCCCGGGTGCCCGGCCTCACCGTGGTGACCAACTCCCTCCTGGTCGCCCAGGCGCTGGCCCATGCCAACCGGGTGGAGGTCGTCATGACCGGCGGCACCCTCCGCGGGTCCAACTACGCCCTCGTGGGCAGCGGTGCGGAACAGTCCCTGCAGGGCCTGCGGGTCTCCCGCGCCTTCCTCTCGGGCAGCGGCCTCACGGCCGAGCGCGGCCTGTCCACGTCCAACATGCTCAGCGCGAGCGTGGACCGGGCGCTGGTCCAGGCGGCGGCGGAGGTGGTCGTCCTGGCGGACCACACGAAGCTCGGCACGGACACCATGTTCCAGACGGTGCCGACGGACGTGATGACCCGCCTGGTCACGGACGAGCCCCCACCCCACGACGACCGCGCGGCCACGGAGCTCCAGGCCCTGGCGGACCAGGGCGTCCAGATCACGGTGGCGGGCGCCGCGGCCGCCGCCTCCGGCGGCCTGGACGGCATGGGCGGCCGCCGCCCCCGCCGCGACTCCCCCCTCCCGGTCCAACGCCGAGGCGGCCCCACGGCCCAACTCCGCAGCGCGTCCCCCCTGTCGGACCCGGGCGAACGAGAACGGGCGAGGGTGGCGGACATGCGGCGGCGGTAGGGGTCCCGTGTATGGAAGAAAGTCCCGCCGACTGCTCGTCGGCGGGACTTTCCGGTGCTGCGGTTGAAGGGTTGCGAGGAGTCCGGATTACTTGCGGTGAATGTGCATCCGGCTCACCACAGCCGAATCAGCTCTTGCCCCTCGGCGTCGAGAATGATGTAGTCCGACTCCCCTGGGTAGGGGAGCCAAACGGACATCCCATTTGACCAACTGTGGATCTCGATAGTGGAAACCGAAGCGCAGTCGAGTCGCAATGAAATGTAGTCGTCGGCTTCAAGTTCGAAGGCCATTCCGCCGGGCTCGAAGGTGATCCGTGTGGGCCCTTCGGCTGCCGCTAGTTTAATATCTACGGTTGTGCTTTCGATTTTATCTCAGCTCCAGGCGTCGATGATTTCTTGCAGGAGTATTACACGATTCTTCGCCGTATTCACTGGGGATCGGCTGTTCACTTTTCCGCGATTTGCGGCGCCGCCCTTATTTGCGTTTGCGGCGCCAGTATAGAAGTCCTGGAGCTTCTCTGCGTCAGCCTTGCTGGCCAACTCGCGGAGCTTCTCCGGTGAGCGTTTCCCAATCAAATCGGCAGGGTCGCTGTTACCCCAGATTTCCTTACCGAGCTGCGGAGCGGTTCCGCCGTCGAGTTTTGGCATGGGTACATACCCGCCCCTCTCGGGGAGGGGATTCGCCAGGTCTTCGGCAGTGCCATTCGACCCCACACTGAAACGTGCTTTACCTTCGCCGGACTCCGATGCGCCGCCGTCCGTCGACCCGCCGCCGTCGTTTCTTGAATTCTCCTTCTTCGGCGCATCGGCTTTGCGCGCCTCAGAGGACTTCGATACCTTGCCGCCGCTGTCGGTGTTCTTTGCCTTCCCTGCGGATGCCTTGCCCTGCCGGGCAGCCGTGGCCTTGGCCTCGTCGGCCTTCTTGGCTGCTGCGGCTGCTGCCTCCTGGGCGGCTCTTCGTTTTGCCGCAGCTTCTTCCAAGAGCTTTCTCGCGCGTTCGGCGGCTTCCTCTACCTGGCGCTTCCACTCCGCCAGATCTTCGGCGTACTTGGCCATCGCCTGGTTGTAGCTCTCAACCCGCCTGAGAATATCGCGTGCCAGAGCGAGCTTATGCGACCAGCTGTTGAAGGCCTCCCAGGCCCGGTCCAGTGCCTTGATGATGCGCTTTGCGCGGCCGGCAAAGGGCAATGCGGCATCCAGAGCGAGGCCGGCGCAGGCTCCCCACGAGCCGCCGAGGCAGTCGCGGATGTCGTTGTAGCCAGAGGCGTCCTTCAGGATGCCCATCGCGATCTCGAGCGCGATGTCCAGGGCGCTCTTGCCCTGAATCATGTTGGCCCACGCGGCCTCCGCGTCCGTGAAGTCCTTGATCGGCATCGTGGGAGGCGCGATCGACAGACCAGTGGGGTCGCTGAATGTCACCGGCGAGTTGTTCGCGTAGACGTAGGGGTTCTGCTGCTTGGGCTCGTTGTAGTCGACGACGGGATCGACCGACAGGAATCGCCCAGTAGCCGGATCGTATTCGCGTGCACCCAGATGGACCGTGCCCGTGATTTCGTCGACCTCTCCGCCGACGAACCCCTTCTTGCCCGGCCACACCGAGGGGGCTGTGCCGCGGACCTCGCCGAACGGGTTGAACTTCCGGCGGGTGACCGCGCCCGTCTTCGCGTCGACCGCGGTCGTCGCCGTGCCGTTCTGGTCGCCCATCAGGTACGACGTCGTGGTGACGCCGTCCTTGGCCGTCTTGACCATCGTCGGGCCGGATGGGTGGGCGTAGTAACGCGTGCCCTCGAGCTTGCCCGCCGCCGTCAACTTGACCTCGGTGCCCGGCAGATAGAGCGTGGTGCCCGTCTTGTCCCGCTTGATCAGACGGCGCCCGTCAGCGCCATAGACGAAGGCGCTGGATTCGGTCCCCTTCGTGACCTTTTCCAGCTGACCCGCGCCATTCCAGTCCAGGGTCTGAGTAGCGCCCTGGACGGTCCGGGTCTTCGTGTTGCCCGCGGCGTCATAGGTGTACGTCTCGGTGCGGGTGCCACCGGGACCGGTGGTGTCCACCTTCTTCAGAGCGTTGGCAGCCGGCTGCCCCGGAGTGCCGTAGGTGTAGCTTCGGGTGACATCCTTGGTGAGGTCACCGGTCGGGGAATGCTGGATGTCCTTCGTGCGATTGCCCGCCGCGTCGAAGCTGTACGAGCTCCAGTACGGGTTCGGGCCGCCGACCTTGGGCTTGGAACCGGGGCCGGACGCGTTCGGCTGCGTCGCGCAGTCGTCCGTCGCGGTCCAGGCCTCGTTCATCCGGCGCAGGTAGTCGTACGCGAAGCACTGTACGTCGGCAGTGGGGGAGGCGCCCTCCTTGTCGCTGATCTTGAGGATGTTGCCGACGTCGTCGTACTTGAACGTCGTGTCGTTGATCGCCCCCGGCGACCTCTCCTGGCTGTTGACCGTCCGGGTGAGTCGGCGCGTCTGTTCGTCGTAGTAGCTCGTCGTGTAGACCTGCGACAAGGCCGGTCCCGTGTAGGTGCGGAGCACGTCGCCCATCGGCGAGTAGTCGACCTTGTCGACGAACGTCTTGCCCTCGATGCTCATCATCGTGGGCAGTTCGAAGTGGTTGTACTGCATCTCGGTGAGCTCGATGGGCAACCCGGCCACGGCCGGCTGCTCCGTCCACTCCGTCAGACCCGTGTTGGGCCGGTAACCGGTCGTGTACTCGTACGTACCGGCCAGAGCGCCTTCCGAGGACGGAATCGTGATCTTGGAACCGGTCGGTCGGTACTCGGTGTCGTAGCCCGTGACTTCCTGGGTGTAAGCCTTACCGTCCACGTACCGAGTTGATGCCACCGGAAGACCGAGGGCACCCGGCAGGGTGTCGTACGTGGCCGAGGTCAGCTTCGGGCCAGTCGCGGAGCCTTCGTGCATGGCGATGGTGCGGCCGAGGGAGTCGTACTCGGGAGCTACCACCTTGCCGCGGGCATCGGTCATGGTGGCCAGACGGTCACCCTGCCCGTACGTCATCGTCGACGTCCCCTTGTCAGGGTCCGTCTGCTTGGTCTGGCGACCGCGGATGTCGTACTCGAAGCCCCACTTGTCGCCCGCTTGGTTGACGACCGACTCCAGCGCTCCGCGCTGGTTGTACGCGTACGTCGTCTTGTCGTACGCGCCCGTCGGGGAGTCCGACCTGAAGAAGCGGAGCTCCGTCTTGCGGCCCGCGCCGTCCAGGAAGGCACGGGTCGGGGTTTCGCCCTTCGGGGGGTCGACCGTGATGTTGTCGCCGCCGTACGACGTCGTCGTGCGCGACGTCTCCTCGCCGAACTTGCGCGAGATCTGGGCGATCGAGCGGCCGGACCCGTCGTACTGGGTCATCGTCGAGGACGGGACCTCGTTGTCCTTCGGGGCGAACTGGACCCCGGAGGCCGTGCCGGCCGTGTAGTAGGCGCCGTTGCTCTTCCAGACCTGGCCGAGGCTGTTGTAGAAGGTGTCCGAGATGACCCGGCCACCGCCCAGGGCCTCCATCTGGGTCTGGCGGATGCGCAGGCTGCTGTCGTAGATGTCGTAGCTGGTGCGGTAGGTGCCGTCGTCCAGCAGGGCCTTATTCGTGATGACGACCGGACCGTCGGTGCGGACGTCGTACGAGAACATGCCGTTCGGCGACTTGTTCGCCGGGTTGCGGGACGGGGACCACACCTTCGACAGACGGCCGAGGGAGTCGTACTCCATCACCTGGCGGCGACCGTTGGCGTCCTGCTTCGCCAGGATCGAGCCTCGACCCTGGTCGGTCTCCGTGGTCTGGGAGTGTCCCAAGTGGTTGGTGGTGACGACCTTGGTGACGATCTGGCCTGACGCCGGGGTGTAGTCCAGCTGTGTGGTCTTGCCGAAGACATCCGTGGTGGTCTTCGGGCGGCCATACGCGTCGAAGGTCGCGCTACCGTCGACCTGGTAGACCGGATTGCCGCCGGAGTATCCGGTCAGCGTCTCGGTGGACTGGAGGTTGCCCGCGGAGTCGTATGTCATCCGGGCGTCCGACGTCACGTCCGCCGGCCTCTGCACGCCGGTGGCGTCACAGGCCTTCGCGACCGTCTCCACCCGCTTCTGGCGGGCGATGATCCAGCGGGTCTCGTCCTGGTCGTACCAGTAGCGCGAGCAGCTGTCGTCGGACGGGTCGGCGACGTCACCGCGGTTCGACACCCATTCGGCGAGGCCGCGGGCGTCGTACTTGGTGGTCATCGCCGTACGGCGCCAGCCGCGGCCGTCCGACAGCAGGATGCGGGAGTTGACGCCCGTCGTCTGCTGGACGTACGCCTGCTGGGGCTCGATGTCCTCGGCGGTCGTCTCGCCCTTGCGCAGGCGGGTCGCCGTCGGGCCGTGCAGCCACGGGGTGTACGTCGTGGCCGCCTCGAGCGCGCCGCCCTCGCCGTTGTACGCCAGGACCTCGCGGGTCTGGCCGGCGTAGAGGCGGTGGTCCGCCATCTCGATGCCCTCGGAGTCCTTGACCTTGACCGAACGGGCGCCGCCCGCGGGCGTCGCCCGGTCTCCGTCGAGGCCGCGGAAGAACAGCGTCTCCGTCTGGGAGCGCTTGTCCGGGGCCTGGCCGATGAAGGTCCGGACCCGCTCGTAGCCGCGCCACTGGGACCAGGTGCGCGTCTTGGGACGCATCATCTCGGTCTCGTCGTCGAACGCCCACGCCGGGTCGCCGAGGAACTCGTACTCGGTGCGCCGCGACGGCGAGTTGCCGTTGCGGTCGTCCTCCTGGACCCAGTCCACGACGTGCTTGTGGAACCAGTCGGTGGAGTAGATCTTCCGCTCGTGCGCGGGATCGGTGGGATCCGCCAGCTCGGAGACCACCGGGTAGCAGCGCAGGGTGTTGGCCTCCGGGGAGGCCGGCATCACGCGCGGGTCCGCCGCCCGGCACTGGTTGTCCTTGTAGTGCGCCAGGATCGTCGAGCCGGTCTCGGTGTCGATCGCCTCGATCCGGTAGCGGCGGTAGGGCGGCTTGCCGTCGCCCTGGCCGTCCACGCGGTTGTCGAGCTGCTTGCCGCGGAACTTGACCGCGGGCAGGTCGAGCGGTGCGCCGTTCTTGCCGTAGTGCTTGATCTCGGCGAGCCACAGCGGGTAGTCCGTGCCGTCACCGGTCGCCGGGAAGGACTGCTTCAGCGTCCAGGTGTCGACCGCCTTGGGTGCGGTGCCGTTCCAGACGGAGGTGCTGACCTCGGTGAGCCGCTTGCGGGAGAAGAAGGTCGGGGTGAACCGTCCCTTGCACTCCTCACCGCTGGCGCACAGCTGGTCGCCCGGGGTGTCGGGCCACTCCTTGGCGATCTCCCAGGCGACCTCCGGCTTCAGCTTCGCTTCCGCGCAGTCGAAGGTGTCCGTCTTGATGCAGCGCTCTTCGACCTTGAAGTTCACCTGCGCCGGCGCACTGGCGAACAGGTTGTCGCTGCGCAGGCCGTAGGAGATGTGGTCCAGCCAGCCGGAGCGGTCGTACGCGCGGGCGGTCGAACCACCCGCGATCTTGTAGTTCGATCCGTAGTGGTTGACCTCCTTCTCGTACCAGTACGTCATCGCGTTGCCGCGCGGGTCCACGACGTAGTCGAGGTTCCAGCGGTACGTCTGGTCGCAGACCGCGTCGGCGAACGTCGCGGTGTAGCAGGGCTCGCCCGGGTGGTTGCCGTAGACGGGCACGTTCCAGGCGGACTTGGTGACGGGCTTGCCCGTGCTCCAGCCGGGGACCCGGTTCAGACCGAAGTAGAACTGGATGCCCTGGGGGTTGGTGAACCGCCAGTGGTCACCCTCCTTGTCACCGTTCTGCGCGCCCTGGAGCAGCTCGATCTTCGAGCCGTCGTCCTTGGCCGGGCGCCACTTCTTGGTGGCGTCGTCCAGGACGAGCGGCGTGGAGCCGCCGTTGAGGGACATGGTGACCATCGGAGCGCCGTGGCAGAGGTCGCCCGTGTCGTCCTTCGGGTTGTTGTACCCGGAGTCCTTGCGCTTGTCCTGGCTGCACGGGACGTAGCCCCGCTCGATGTAGTTCGAGGCCAGGTCCCAGCCGTCGCCGACCCACGAGGTCTGCTGGGCCGCGGCGCTGGTGCGGCCGTCGATCTGGGAGCTCGAGTAGCCCAGCGAGAGCGACGGGCTCGGGCCGCCGAGGGAGGCGGGGATCTCCAGCGGGTAGGACCAGGAGAAGTCGCCCGCCGAACCGCCGGCCTGCCAGGAACCCGACGGGTTCAGCGAGGTGGCCTTGTACGTGCCGTTCGCGCCGTCGGCGCCCGGGGAGGCGGCCAGGGTCATCCCGCCGGAGGCGGGGGCGGCGGCCACGGAGGCCAGGCCCGCGAGGGCCGGGGCCTTCAGGAACGACTTGCCCGCGGCCTTCGGTGCCGCGGCGGACTTGGCCGGGGCGTCGAAGGTGGCGACGAGCTTGCCGGTCTCCGCGTCGTTCCTCGTGGTGACCGGCGTGCTGCCCTGGCATTCGGGCTTCTGCGGGGTGGTCAGCGCACAGGTCGGGATCGCGGTGAAGCGGAGCCGGGAGCCCCAGCTGCCGCCGTAGGCGTTCTTGAAGGCGGCGTAGTCGAGCTCCACCGAGACGGGAGCGGCCGAGGCGCCCGTGTCGGTGCGTTCGACCGAGAGGAGCAGGCTGCTCGTCAGGCCGGCGCGCTCGGCGGTGGCCTGGTCGTGCAGGGCGACCTTCACCTTGACGTCGTCGGCGGGGGCATCGGCGGCCGGAGCCCCGGCAGCAGCCGACCGCTGGGCGGCGGCGGGCGACTTGGTGAGGTCCGCGGAGGCGACCGACACGGGGAGCTTGCCCGCCTTGACCGGCTGACCGGCCACGCCCGCCTCGCGCGCCGGCAGCGCGAACGCCCCGGCGGCGGCCGACTTCAGCGAAGTGGCCGGCGCCGCGGGGGTGTTGGGCAGCGTGATCTCGGCGGAGCCCGCCGCGGGCCACGCGATCTTCGGGGCGCCCTTCCAGGCCTTCGTCTGCGACTCGGCAGGACCGGGGGCGGGCTTGCCCTTGACGGACTCGCCGGTGACCTTGGTCAGCTTCTGGTTGCCGGGCAGCGCGGGCCCGGCGGCCGCCGCGTCGATCGCGGTCAGCCCCGTGGTCAGCATGGCGAGGCCGAGGACAGGTATCGGCCACCGCCAGACACGCCTCAAAGGCGCACGCATCACGTGCGCCTGGGATCGTCTCAAAATTCGAACACTCCAGTCTGGAAGCGCGGATTCACAGGCTTCTGCGCTATGGATAATCGCGCTGAACCTAACAGTGGAGGCGCCGCTCACCGAAAAAGGGGCGGATTCCCGGCGCGGTAAGGGATCCCGTGTCGATGCAGGTCAGTGGGCTAAGTGGAATGGAAAATTCGGAATTTGGCATTCCGCAAGAGCGTCTGATAATGCGCCGCGGGGGGTTCGCGATCAAAACGCACATCGCTTCGGACTTTGGTCGGTTCGGCTGCTACAAATCAATCGAACACCTGTGACCTGTCGCTGAGAAAGGCCGAAAACCGGCCCCCAGGGCGGAGAGGTCCACCGATTTCTTTCGGCCGCTTCCGTGAGGGGGCCGTCGGAACCGACCCCGAGGACTCAGTCAGTGAGACCCTTCCCGACGCGTCCGCGCGTCGCCGGCCCGCCCTCCCGCAGGGCACCGGTACTCACCCTGGCGACCGCCCTGGTCGCCACCCTGATCGGCAGCGCGGCCGCGGTGCCGGCGGCCGCGGCGCCCGTCGCCGAGAAGCCCAAGGCTGCCGCGCCCACCGAGGCGGAGGCCACGGCCAAGGCGGGCGCCGAGGCCAAGCGCACCGGCAAGCGCGTGGAGATCACCTCCAAGCGCACGGAGAACGAGGAGATCTGGGCCAACCCGGACGGATCCTTCACCGCCGAGCAGTCGCTGGTCCCCACGCGGGTCTACCGCAGCGGCAAGCTGGTCCCCCTGGACACGGGCCTGCAGAAGCTGAAGGACGGGCGGGTCGCCCCCAAGGCGACCCGCAGCGAGCTCACCTTCTCCGGCGGCGGCAACGCCCCGCTCGTCACCATGCGCAAGGACGGCCGGGACCTCACCCTCACCTGGCCGAAGCCGCTGCCCGCGCCCACGCTGGACGGCAACAGCGCCACGTACGCCGAAGTCCTCAAGGGCGTCGACCTGCGGGTCGCCGCGGACGCGACCGGCTTCTCGCACCAGCTCATCGTGAAGACCCGGGAGGCCGCGGCCAATCCGGCGCTCGCCTCCCTCGACTTCGGCCTCAAGGGCAACGGCGTCACCCTGCGCAAGGAGCAGAACGGCGAGCTGAAGGCCCTCGACTCCGCGGGCCAGCCCCTGTTCACCTCCGTCAAGCCGCAGATGTGGGACTCCAGCGCGGACCAGCCCGCGCCCGCCATCCCGGCGAGCGCGGCCAAGTCGTTCTCGGAGTCGGCGCTCAAGCCCTCCGCGGCCGCCGAGGCCGCCCCGGCGGCGGGCGCGCCCGCCCCCCTGGCCGAAGAGCGGACGGCCGCCGTCGACGGCATCGCCCTGCGCAGCAAGGAGGCCGACCTGGGCGTCGACCTCAAGGGCGACAAGCTCACCCTCACCACGGACCGCAAGCTCCTGACGGCGCCGGACACCAAGTTCCCGGTCGTCATCGACCCCAAGTGGCGGGACGACTGGAAGTCGGCCTGGGCGCTCGCCTACAAGCACAACGGGATCGCCGGCTCGGCGGGCAACTCGTACTGGAACGGCGGCAACCTCAGCAACGACGCCCGCGTCGGCTGTGCGAAGGACCGGGACTACGGCTACGCGGTGGTCTGCGCGAAGACGTTCTTCCAGATCGGCATGGGCGACCTGGCCGGCAAGCAGATCCTCGACGCCACCTTCCGCATCCAGCAGCGGCACGCGGGTTCCTGGAACTGCCAGTCCGGTGACATCCAGATCTGGGACACCGACAGCATCAACGGGAACACCAGCTGGAACAACCAGCCGGCCTGGAAGCGCATGGTCGACTCCTCCAGCCAGTCCTACGGCGGCCGCAACTGCACCAGTGACGGCTCCCTGCTGGAACTGGACGTGACCTCCGCGGTCGGCGACGCCGCCCGCTGGAACTGGCCCGCCTGGACCATGGGCCTGAAGTCCTCCAACGACACGGTCGACGTCTCCTGGCGCAAGATGAACCCGGACAGCGCCCGCATCTCGACCCGGTACAACACCCTGCCGAACGCCCCGACCGACCGCTCGATGCAGCCGGAAGTGGCCTGCCAGGGCGGTGTGATCGGCAAGACCGACATGGTCGAGCTGCGCGCCCGCATCAGCGACGCCGAGGACAACGGCCTGAAGGCCGAGTTCCACTACTGGAACGCCGACGACTACGGCACCCTGAAGGCGCCCAAGATCGACGTCGCCAGTGGCGGTGTCGCCCTCGTGCGGATCCCGCTCAGCGAGCTCCCCGGCAACTCCTACCGGTGGGACGTGCGCGGTCTCGACGAGGCCGGCGCGGGCCCCTGGGCCGGCCAGTGCCTGTTCTCCATCGACCGCAGCCGCCCCAGTGCGCTGCCGGGCGTCACCTCGGCCCAGTTCCCCGAGAACGACGACGTCAACACCGCCTACGCGCGCACCGAGGGCACCTTCGCCCTGAGCAACGGCGGGGTCACCGACGTCACCCAGTACCAGTGGTACACGGCGGGCGACCCGACCGTCCGTACGGTGACCGCGGCGGCCAACGGTGCGGCACAGATCAAGTACACCCCGAACGCGGCCGGTCCGCACGCCCTCTACGTCCGGAGCCTCGACGCCGCGGGCAACCGCTCGGACGTGAAGCCGTACCACTTCTACGCCAAGCGCAAGGCCGAGCGCGACAAGCACGGTGACCTCAACGGCGACGGCATCATCGACATCTGGAGCGTGGACCCGGGATCGGGCCGCCTGTGGATGGTGCCGGGCAAGGGCAACGGCACCTTCGGCGAGCCCCGGCTGGTCGAGAAGGGCAACTTCGCCAACGCCGTCTCGCTGAGCCAGTGGGGGAGCTTCGGCGAGGACTACTACGAGGACCTCGTCGTACTGCGGCCCTCGGAGGACCCCACCACCAACAAGCTGTACGTCTACCGGGGCGCCGGTGACGGTACCCTCCAAGACCCCGAGGCCCACCGGATCGAGCTGACGGCACGCAACAACGTCCACTGGGCCCAGGCCCAGCAGGCGCTGGCCATCGGCAGCGTCAACGACGACAACCTGGACGGGAAGATCGGGGAGGACGACCACCCCGACATGCTGGTGAAGGAGAACGGCACCCTCTGGCTGTACTTCGGTACCGGTGGGGCCAGCCTGCTGCCGCGCAACCTGCCGCCCGTCCCGCTCGGCAACGCCGACTGGCAGAACATGACCCTGATCGCCCCCGGCGACCTCAACGGCGACACGCTGCCGGAGATCTGGGCCCGCGACAAGACCACCGGCAAGATCCACCAGTACACCAGCCGCAAGGCCACCGACAGCGCGTCACCGGCCGCCCTCGACCTGACGGTGTACGGCGACCCCGCCGTCCGCACGAGCGCCATCGCCACCGGTTTCACCGGCACCGCGTTCCCGCACCTGGCCAGCCTCGGCGACTTCGAGAAGGACGGCTTCGCCGACCTGTGGTCGCGCAACGGCAGCGGCGTCGTCAACAAGTACCCCGGCCGCCAGTCGCTCGACGGATCCGTCTTCGGTTCGGCCGTTCAGGTCGCCGTGAGCGGCACGCCCTGGAGCGAGTGCGCGTACGTCGACTCCGCGACGTCCACCGCCCAGGTCAAGCTGTGCGGTCCGATCCTGGCCAAGTTCAAGGCCAAGGGCGGTGTCACGCACTTCGGCAAGCCCTCGGGCAACGTCACCGAGACGGCTGACGGCGGCCGGTTCGTGCACCTGCGCACGAACGGTGCCGCCAGCGACAACGCCTCGATCTACTGGCACCCGAGCACCGGTGCCTGGCTGACCATGAACGCCATCCGCCAGAAGTGGATGTCGCTCGGCGCCGAGAAGAGCTTCCTCGGCTACCCGACCTCCGACGAGAACCTCACCTTCGACCAGGTCGGCTGGTTCTCCACCTTCACCGGTTCCGGCGGCAACGGCGCCATCTACTGGGCGCCCGAGACGGGCCCCTGGTCCCTCCACGGCACCATCTACAGCAAGTACCTCGCGACCGGCGGCCCCGGCGGCTGGCTCGGCTACCCGACCACCGACGAGGTCAACCACTCCGACGGCATCGGCCGCTACAACCACTTCCGGCACCGCAAGGAGACGTACGACACCGCTTCCATCTACTGGACGACCGAGACCCAGAAGGCCTGGTCCGTGCGCGGTGCCATCCGCCAGAAGTGGCTGAGCCTGGGCGCCGAGAAGAGCTTCCTGGGCTACCCGCAGTCCGACGAGTACGACGTCGCCGGCGGCCCCCGCGAGGACTTCAAGGGCGGCTACATCCGGCACAACCGCACCACCGGCGCCACCGTCGAACACAAGCCGGGCGACCGCACCGCCCACCTGCGCAACGACCTGGCCGGTGACTTCAACGGCGACGGCCGCTCCGACATGGCCACCGTGTACGACTTCGGCAGCGGCACCACCGCGCTCTACGTCCTGCCCGCCAACGCGGGCGGCGGCTTCATGGCGCCCGTCCTCGCCTTCAACAGCGGCGTCGGCAACTTCAACGCCGGCAGCGCGCAGTGGGTCGCCGGCGACTTCAACGCCGACGGCCGCGACGACCTGGCCGCGCTGTACGACTACGGCGACGGCGACGGCGCCAACGGCCTGTTCACCTTCCTCGGCCAGGCGGACGGGACCTTCAAGTCCCTGCCGCGCAGTGCCTACGTCGGCGCGGGCAACTGGGACGCCTTCAAGGCGAAGCCGGTCGCCGGTGACTTCAACGGCGACGGCCGCGATGACGTGGCCATGTTCTACGACCACGGCGGCTCGACCGGCGCCCACACCTTCCTGTCCAAGCCGGACGGCACGTTCAACGCCTCCTTCGGCAGCTGGCGCTCCGGCAACGGCGCCTGGTACTGGAACGAGTCGAAGCAGGTCGCGGGCGACTTCAACGGCGACGGCCGGGACGACATCCTCGCCCTGTACGGCTACGGCGACGGATCCGTGGCGGCGTACACGCTGCTCGGCAAGCCCGACGGCGGCTTCGCGGACCCCGTGAAGTCGTGGAACCGCAAGCCGGGTGACTGGTCGTACAGCGCCAGCAAGCTCACCTCGGGCGACTACAACGGCGACGGCCGTGCCGACGCCGCCATCATGTTCGACTACGGCGTCGGCCGCTCGGCCCTGTTCACGCTGACGGGCAAGCCCGACGGCGGGGTCAACGAGGACTTCGTGAGCTGGACCCGTCCGGCGGGGTGGTTCGCGTTCAACCTCGGCAACCTGGTCTCCGGCGACACGGACAAGGACGGCCGCGACGACGTCTCGGTCATGTACAACACCTCCAACGGCGGGACCTTGGCCTACACGTTCAAGGCCCGTCCCGACGGTGGCTTCAACGACCACCTGAGGAGCTGGGAGGCGCCGGCGGGCACCTGGTAGCCCGACCCCGCACATGACGCGGCCCCCAGGACCCGAACGGGTCCTGGGGGCCGCTTGCGTCGTGCGGGCAGCCGCGGACGTCAGTCCTTGATCTCGCAGATCGCCGCGCCCGAGGTGAGGGACGCGCCGACCTCGGCCGTCAGGCCGACGATCGTGCCCGCGCGGTGGGCGTTGAGGGGCTGCTCCATCTTCATGGCCTCGAGTACGACGATCAGCTCGCCCTCCTCGACCCGCTGGCCCTCCTCGACCGCGACCTTGACGATCGTGCCCTGCATCGGGGATGCCAGGGTGTCGCCGGAAGCGGCCGGGCCGGACTTCTTCGCCGCGCGCCGCTTGGGCTTGGCGCCGCCCGCGGCGGCCGTGCGGGCCAGGGTCATGCCCAGGGACGACGGCAGCGAGACCTCGAGGCGCTTGCCGCCGACCTCGACGACCACCGTCTCGCGGCCCGGCTCGTCCTCGGTGTCCTCCGCGGCCGGGGCCGCGAACGCCGGGATCTCGTTGACGAACTCGGTCTCGATCCACCGGGTGTAGACGGTGAACGGGTTCCCGTCGGCGGGGGCGAAGGCCGGGTCGGTGACGACGGCGCGGTGGAACGGGAGGGCGGTGGCCATGCCCTCGATCTCGAACTCGGCGAGGGCGCGGGCGGCGCGCTGGAGCGCCTGCTCGCGGGTGGCGCCGGTGATGATCAGCTTGGCGAGGAGGGAGTCCCAGGCCGGGCCGATGACCGAGCCGGACTCCACGCCCGCGTCGAGGCGGACGCCCGGACCGGAGGGCGGGGCGAACTTCGTCACGGTTCCCGGCGCCGGCAGGAAGCCGCGGCCCGGGTCCTCGCCGTTGATGCGGAACTCGATGGAGTGGCCGCGCAGGACGGGGTCCCCGTAGCCCAGCTCCTCGCCGTCGGCGATGCGGAACATCTCCCGGACCAGGTCGATGCCGGAGACCTCCTCGGTCACCGGGTGCTCGACCTGCAGGCGGGTGTTGACCTCCAGGAAGGAGATCAGGCCGTCGGCGGAGACGAGGAACTCGACCGTGCCGGCGCCGACGTAGCCGGCCTCCTTCAGGATCGCCTTGGAGGCGGCGTACAGCTCCGCGTTCTGGGCGTCGGTGAGGAACGGCGCGGGGGCCTCCTCGACCAGCTTCTGGTGGCGGCGCTGCAGGGAGCAGTCGCGGGTGGAGACGACGACCACGTTGCCGTGGCTGTCGGCCAGGCACTGGGTCTCGACGTGCCGCGGCTTGTCGAGGTAGCGCTCGACGAAGCACTCGCCGCGGCCGAAGGCGGCGACGGCCTCGCGGACGGCGGAGTCGTAGAGCTCCGGCACCTCTTCGAGGGTGCGGGCGACCTTGAGGCCGCGGCCGCCGCCGCCGAAGGCCGCCTTGATGGCGATGGGCAGGCCGTGCTCCTTGGCGAAGGCGACGACCTCGTCGGACCCGGAGACCGGGTCCGGGGTGCCGGCGACCAGCGGCGCGCCGGCGCGCTGGGCGATGTGGCGGGCGGCGACCTTGTCACCCAGGTCGCGGATGGCCTGCGGCGGCGGGCCGATCCAGGTCAGGCCGGCGTCGAGCACGGCCTGCGCGAATTCGGCGTTCTCGGAGAGGAAGCCGTATCCGGGATGGATGGCGTCCGCGCCGGAATCGGCTGCGGCCTGGAGGACCTTGGAGATGTCCAGGTAGCTGGCGGCCGGGGTGTCACCGCCCAACGCGAAAGCTTCGTCTGCCGCGCGGACGTGCAGAGCGTCCCGGTCCGGATCGGCGTAGACGGCTACGCTCGCGATCCCGGCGTCCCGGCAGGCCCGAGCAACGCGGACAGCGATTTCGCCACGGTTGGCGATGAGCACCTTGCGCACGATGGCTCCCTCCTTGAAACAAGCTGAGTTTAGGGACAGCCCACACGGCCTTACGACCCTTCCCCGGTGGTGAGCTTGCCCACACAGAGTGTGATTCGAGGCCCGCTCCACCGGGGAACCCTTGTGGCGCCCCAGGTCAGGGGGATCCCCGACTGCACAGTAACCCCGTATTACAGCCCGGGTCTCTGTCATGCCGGTCAGCGGCCCCGGGTGATTCTTTGTCGAGTCCCTACGAACGGCCCACACGTTCTCCGTGTGATCGCTGTGCGCGGCCGCTCCCGTAACGAAGCGGCCCGCCCCCCTTGTCCGCACGTTTACCCGTTAGTAGCCTCCTGGCGTCGAACAGGCTTGTGACGCGTGGGGGGTGGGGGAATCGTGCTGCGAAGACTCGTGGCCGGACTGGCCGCGATCGTACTGGTGGCGGAAGCGGTCGTGCTCGTGTTCGTCCACATCGTGCTGGGCCGGACCACGGCCAACCAGTCGATGTCCATCGCGGGCAGCGATCCGGATGTCATGTCCAAGGCAACCTACGTCCTCGGCGCGGGCATGGGGGCCTTCCTCGTGCTGTGTGCCGTGCTCGCCGCCCTGGCGGCCGTACGCGACCGCGCACCGGGCGGCTTCGCCCGCGTCGTGCTCATCACGGCCGCCGTCACCCACGGCGTGCTGGGCGTCCTCGCCGTCGTCCTCGTCGGCTGGGGCGCCTTCGCGGCCACCTCGCTGATCCTGTGCCTGCTGGTGCTCACCCTGGTGCTCTACCCAGCCCCGCGGCCGGCGGGCCAGAAGGACGCCCCGGCCGGCCCCCAGGACGCCCCGCCGCCGCTCGGGGAGCTCAGGCCCACAAATCCGTGATGGATACACCCAGTTCGCCGAGCAGCGAGCGCAGCAAGGGCAGCGACAGCCCGATCACGTTGCCGTGGTCCCCGTCGATGCCCTCGATGAACGGCGCCGACAGCCCGTCCAGGGTGAACGCGCCGGCCACGTGCAGCGGCTCGCCGCTCGCGACGTACGCGGCGACCTCCGCGTCCGTCGGCTCGCCGAAGCGCACCGTCGTGGAGGCCGTCGCCGAGACCTGACGGCCGCTGACCGTGTCGATCACGCAGTGCCCGGTGCGCAGGATGCCCGCCCGCCCGCGCATGGCCTTCCAGCGGGCCGTGGCCTCCGCGGCGTCCGCCGGCTTGCCCAGCGCCTCGCCGTCCAGCTCCAGCACCGAGTCGCAGCCGATCACCAGGGCGCCCGCGGCCTCCTCCAGGGCCGCCACCACCCCCGCCTTCGCCTCGGCCAGGGCCAGGGCCAGCTCGGCCGGCTCGTCGTGCTCCAGCGTGTCCTCGTCGAAGCCGCTGACGATCACGTGCGGGGCGAGCCCGGCCTGCCGCAGCAGGTTCAGCCGGGCGGGGGAGGCGGAGGCGAGGACGAGCGGGCGCGGTTCGGCAGTCATGCCCGCCATCGTAGGGGCGCCGCGGGGGAGCCCGGCCAGGCGGCTCAGAAGTGGCCCACGCCCAGCACGTAGACGCCCACGAGCATGGCGAGGGCGAGCACCACCGTCATCCGCCGGATCATCGCCTGCGCGTCGCGCATGTCCTTCGGCGGCTCGTTCTCAGGGTCGGACCAGAGCATGCCCCGATCCTGTCCCCGGGACGGGGAGTGGCGCCTGAGTACGGGTACTCAGGCGCCACCGTCCGTTCGCGCCATATTCCGCTTCGAGGACCTATCCGGGCCAGTACGTACGGCCCCACGCGCGCGGCCCCGGCTGCGGCAGCCGGCGGCGCGCCACCCGGGCGGGCGCCGACCACTCGTCCGCCACCCGGGGCGCGCCCGGCGGCACCGAAGCCAGTGCCGCCGCGCGCGCTTGGACCACCGCCAGTGCGGCGGCCAGCTCCTCCGCGGTCGGATTGCCCTTGACGACCTTGATCACCACAGAGACCTCCTGGAGGGCTAGAGGGGGATGTTGCCGTGCTTCTTGGGCGGCAGGGACTCCCGCTTGGTGCGCAGCTGCCTCAGCCCCTTCACCACGTGCGCCCGGGTCTCGGACGGCATGGTCACCGCGTCGATGTAACCGCGCTCGGCGGCCGTGTACGGGTTCAGCAGCGTGTCCTCGTACTCGGCGATGAGCCGCGCCCGGGTCTCCTCCACATCATCCGCCTCCGCGATGGTGCGGCGGTGCAGGATGTTCACGGCGCCCTGCGCTCCCATGACGGCGATCTGCGCGGTCGGCCAGGCCAGGTTCAGGTCCGCGCCGAGGTGCTTGGAGCCCATGACGTCGTACGCGCCGCCGAAGGCCTTGCGGGTGATGACGGTGATCAGGGGGACGGTGGCCTCCGCGTACGCGTAGATCAGCTTCGCGCCGCGCCGGATGATCCCGTTGTACTCCTGGTCCGTGCCCGGCAGGAAGCCCGGTACGTCCACGAACGTCAGCACCGGGATGTTGAAGGCGTCGCACGTCCGGACGAACCGCGCCGCCTTCTCGGAGGCGTTGATGTCCAGGCAGCCGGCGAACTGCATCGGCTGGTTGGCGACGATGCCCACGGGGTGGCCCTCGACCCGGCCGAAGCCGGTCAGGATGTTCGGCGCGAAGAGGGACTGCGTCTCCAGGAACTCCGCGTCGTCGAGCACGTGCTCGATCACGGTGTGCATGTCGTACGGCTGGTTCGCGCTGTCCGGGATCAGCACGTCGAGCTCGCGGTCGGTGTCGCCGACCTCGGTGTCCGCCTCCTCGGGGAAGGCGGGCGGCTCGGAGAGGTTGTTCGACGGCAGGTACGCCAGGAGCGACTTCACGTACTCGATGGCGTCCTTCTCGTCGCCCGCCATGTGGTGCGCGACGCCGGAGGTGCTGTTGTGCGTCCGGGCCCCGCCCAGCTCCTCGAAGCCCACGTCCTCGCCGGTGACCGTCTTGATGACGTCCGGTCCGGTGATGAACATGTGCGAGGTCTGGTCGACCATGACCGTGAAGTCGGTGATGGCGGGCGAGTACACGGCGCCGCCCGCACAGGGCCCGACGATCAGGCTGATCTGCGGGATCACGCCCGACGCGTGGACGTTGCGGCGGAAGATCTCGCCGTACATGCCCAGGGCGCTCACGCCCTCCTGGATGCGGGCGCCGCCGGAGTCGTTGATCCCGACCAGCGGACAGCCCGTCTTCAGGGCGAAGTCCATGACCTTCATGATCTTCTGGCCGTAGACCTCGCCGAGGGCCCCGCCGAAGACGGTGAAGTCCTGCGAGAACACGGCGACCGGGCGGCCGTCCACCGTGCCGTAGCCGGTGACGACGCCGTCGCCGTACGGGCGGGTCTTCTCCAGGCCGAAGGCGGTGGAGCGGTGCCGGGCGAACTCGTCCAGCTCGACGAAGGAGCCTTCGTCCAGCAGCAGGGCCACCCGCTCACGCGCCGTCAGCTTGCCCTTGGCGTGCTGCTTCTCCACGGCACGCGCGGATCCGGCGTGGGTGGCTTCGTCGATGCGGCGCTGCAGATCCGCGATCTTGCCCGCGGTGGTGTGCATGTCGATCGGCTCTGACGGTTGTGACATCGGGGTCGCGGCTCCCTGCGTGGTGTCAACTGCCTGGTCAATTGATTGACTACTGCTGGCTACTGGTGCGTAGCGTATCGGCGGGCATGGCGCTCGGCAGTGCGGCGTTTGACACACCTAATGTGGCTTGCATGACGCCATCAGATGCCTCAGCAGGTGCTTCCGCGGGTCGCTGGTCGAATCTGGACCGGCCGCCCCTCAACGCCGCCGCGCTCCGGCGGGCCCTCGTCACCGACGGCGGGCTGTGGACCTCCCTGGAGGTCGTCGCCGCCACCGGGTCCACCAACACCGATCTCGCGGCCCGGGCGGCGGAGCTGCCCGAGGGGGCCGTGCTCGTCGCCGAGGAGCAGACCGCGGGGCGCGGGCGGCTCGACCGGAGCTGGGTCGCGCCCGCCCGGTCCGGGCTGTTCTTCTCCGTCCTGCTCAAGCCGGGCGGGGCCGTGCCGCAGGAGCGGTGGGGGTGGCTGACCCTGCTGGCCGGGGTGGCCACCGCGACCGGCCTCTCCCGGGCGGCGGGCGTGGACACCGGCCTCAAATGGCCCAACGACCTGCTGGTGACCGTGGACGGCGAGGAGCGCAAGACCGGCGGGATCCTCGCCGAGCGGGTCGCCGACGGCGTCGTCATCGGGATCGGGCTCAACGTCACCCTCACCGAGGACGAGCTGCCGGTGCCGGCCGCCGGCTCCCTGGCGCTGGCCAAGGCCACCGTCACCGACCGGGACCCGCTGCTCAGGGCCGTGCTCCGGTCGCTCGAGGAGTGGTACGGGAACTGGCGCGCGGCCGGGGGCGACCCCGCGTCGAGCGGACTCCAGGAGACCTACGCGGCGGGGTGCGCGACCCTCGGCCGCCACGTGCGCGCCGAGCTCCCGGGCGGCCGCACGCTCACCGGAACGGCCGAAGCCGTCGACGCCGACGGCCGCCTGGTGATCCGTACCGCCGCCGACGAGCACGAGGCGGTGGGCGCGGGCGACGTGGTGCACCTGCGGTCGGTGCACTGACCCCGGTGCAAAGGCGGGGAGGGGGAGTGAGCTACGGCACACCTGCCGTATGGTTTAGGC
Organism: Streptomyces sp. NPDC048270; assembly: GCF_040652335.1. Classification (NCBI taxonomy): domain Bacteria; kingdom Bacillati; phylum Actinomycetota; class Actinomycetes; order Kitasatosporales; family Streptomycetaceae; genus Streptomyces; species Streptomyces sp. NPDC048270. The sequence continues at coordinate 43,202 of NZ_JBEZLV010000035.1, read as the reverse complement.
GATCCCGGTGCTCGTGGTGATCAACCGGTTCGGCAGGGCAGTGCGCACGGAATGGACAGGAGGCGGCCCTTGACCGTCGACGACCCTACGTCCAGCGCGTCCGCCCCCGGGCCCACGGGTCCGGGCACCCCGATCGGGCGCGACCAGCACACCCCGCACCACGAGGTGGACCACACGGTCCAGCCGACCGCGGACCCCCTCGCCATCCGGCTCGAGCAGCTGATCCTGGGCGCCGAGCGCCGGTACACCCCCTTCCAGGCCGCCCGCAGCGCCGGCGTCTCGATGGAGCTCGCCTCCCGCTTCTGGCGGGCGATGGGCTTCGCGGACATCGGCCAGGCCAAGGCCCTGACGGAGGCGGACGTACTGGCGCTGCGCCGCCTCGCCGGTCTGGTGGAGGCCGGGCTGCTGTCCGAGCCGATGGCGGTGCAGGTGGCCCGGTCGACCGGGCAGACCACGGCGCGGCTGGCCGAGTGGCAGATCGACTCGTTCCTGGAGGGGCTCACGGAGCCGCCGGAGCCGGGAATGACCCGTACGGAGGTCACGTACCCGCTGGTCGAGCTGCTGCTGCCGGAGCTGGAGGAGTTCCTCGTCTACGTGTGGCGCCGCCAGCTGGCGGCCGCCACCGGGCGTGTCGTGCAGGTGGCGGACGACGAGGAGATGGTCGACCGGCGGCTCGCGGTGGGCTTCGCGGACCTGGTGGGCTTCACGCGGCTGACGCGGCGGCTGGAGGAGGAGGAGCTCGGCGAGCTCGTCGAGTCCTTCGAGACCACCTCGGCGGACCTGGTCGCGGCGCACGGCGGCCGGCTGATCAAGACGCTCGGCGACGAGGTGCTGTACTGCGCCGACGACGCGGCGACGGCGGCCGAGATCGCGCTGCGGCTGATCGAGACCATGGAGGCCGATCCGCAGATGCCCGAGCTGCGCGTCGGGATCGCCTTCGGCACGGTGACGACCCGGATGGGCGACGTCTTCGGGACCACGGTGAACCTGGCGAGCCGCCTGACGTCGATAGCGCCGAAGGACGCGGTGCTGGTGGACGGGGCGATGGCGGAGGAGCTCGGCCGGACCGGGGCCGCGCCGGTCTCCGAGAAGGAGGCCGAGGCGGAGGGCGGCGGCTCGTACCGCTTCGCGCTCCAGCCGATGTGGCAGCGGCCGGTGCGCGGGCTCGGCGTCGTGGAGCCCTGGTCGCTGACGCGCAGGAAGCCCAAGCACCCGGCCTGAGGCCCGAGGCGTCCCCTGGAGCGCCTGGGGCCCCTGAGGCGCGCCCAGGGGTCCCCCTGAGGCATCCCGGCACCGCCGAGGCAGGCCCTGACGCCCGTGAGGCAGGTCCCGGCGTCCCGGAGGCATACGCCGGCCCGCCCGCGGCGGACTCCGGCGCCCCTGCGGCAGGTCACGGCGCTTCCCGAAGCGCGCCCCAGGACCTTCGGGGCCTGCCCCGCACCCTTGACCGGACGGCTGCCCCGCGCACTAGAGTGCGGCGATAACGCTCGTTAACCGAGAGGGTCCCAGGCATGTCTGAGCAGCGCTTCGGAGAGTTCGTCGCGGTACGCCGGGAAGGCGACGGGCACGTCGCGGAGCTGGCGATGGACCGCCCCAAGGCGATGAACGCGGTGTCCACGGAGATGGCCCGGTCCATCGGCGCGGCCTGCGCGGCGCTCGCGGCGGACCCGTCGGTACGGGTGGTCGTGCTCTCCTCCACCGCGGAGCGGGCCTTCTGCGTGGGGGCCGACCTCAAGGAGCGCAACTCGCTCTCGGACGCCGAGCTGGTGCGGCAGCGGCCGACCACGCGCGGGGCGTACGGGGGCGTGCTGGAGCTCCCGGTGCCCACCATCGCCGCCGTGCACGGCTTCGCCCTGGGCGGCGGCTTCGAGCTCGCCCTGGCCTGCGACGTGATCGTCGCCGACGAGAGCGCCGTGGTCGGGCTGCCCGAGGTGTCGGTGGGGGTGATCCCGGGCGGCGGGGGCACGCAGCTGTTGCCGCGCCGGGTGGGCGCCGCGCGGGCGGCCGAGCTGATCTTCACGGCACGCCGGGTGGAGGCCGCCGAGGCGCTGTCGCTGGGGCTGGTGGACTCGGTGGTCCCGGCCGGGCAGGACAGGGCCGAGGCGCTCGCGCTGGCGTCCCGGATGGCGGCGAACTCCCCGGTGGGCCTGCGGGCGGCCAAGCGGGCGCTGCGGCTGGGGCACGGGATGGACCTGGCGGCCGGTCTGGAGATCGAGGACGCCGCGTGGCGGACGGTGGCCTTCTCGGGCGACCGGGCCGAGGGCGTGGCGGCGTTCAACGAGAAGCGCAGGCCGAACTGGCCGGGCGAGTAGGGCCGGGCCGTGGCGGCCGGCCACCGTTCGTGATCTTGTCCCAGCCGAAAGTCGCGCCGATTGTCACTAAATCGGACAAAACTCCCTAACCTGGGGTGATGGGAGTTGACGGGCGGCTGCGAGCCGTGGTGGGCCTCGCTCAGGCGATGGCCGCGGCGTGCACGCCGCGCGACAGTGTGCGGGCGGCCGCGCGGGGAGCGCGGGTGGCGCTGGACGGCTCCTTCGCCGCCATCTCCGCGTGGGAGCGGGAGCGCGGCGGCCTGCGGGTGCTCGTGAACGAGGGGGAGCGGCGGCCGGGGGAGGAGGAGTTCCCCGAGGACGAGTCCTATCCCGTGCACGACTTCCCGGAGATCACCGAGTTCCTGCACGAGCGTTGGGTGGGCGGCGGCGGCCCGCACGCCTGGGTCGAGAGCGCGGTCGGCGACCGGCCCGGGCGGCGCGGCGAGGCCCTGCGCCGCCGCGGCCGCGGCACCTGCGTGGTCGCGCCGATCGTGCTCAGCGGGCGGGCCTGGGGCGAGCTGTACGTGGCCCGGGACGAGGGGCTGCCCGACTTCGACGAGGACGACGCCGAGTTCGCGACCGTCCTGGCCGCCGTGGTCGCGGCCGGGCTGGCCCAGAACGAACGCCTGGAGGAGGCCCGGCGCCTCGCCTTCACCGACCCCCTCACCGGCCTCGCCAACCGGCGGGCGGTCGACATGCGGCTCGACGAGGCCCTGGAGGAGCACCGGCGGACCGGAGCCGTGGTCAGCCTGGTCGTCTGCGACCTCAACGGGCTGAAGAAGGTCAACGACACCCTGGGCCACGCCATGGGCGACCGCCTGCTGGAGCGGTTCGGGTCGGTGCTGAGCCTGTGCGGGGCCATGCTGCCCGGCGCCCTGGTGGCGCGCCTGGGCGGCGACGAGTTCTGCCTGGTCGGGCTCGGCCCCACGGCGGACGAGGTGGTGCGGGTCACCGAGGAGCTCTGCACCCGGGCCGCCGAGCTGGACCTGGGCGAGGGCGTGGCCTGCGGAGTGGCCTCCACCGGGGACCCGATCGGGCTGGTGAAGTCCTCCCGCCGGCTGTTCCGCCTCGCCGACGCCGCCCAGTACAAGGCCAAGGCGGCGCGCTCCCCGAAGCCGGTGGTCGCGGGCCGGGACACCGCCGTGGTCCGCCTCGCCGACGCCGCCGCCGAAGCCGCCTCGGGCGAGCGCCGCCGCTTCCGGGGCCGCCCGTGAGCGCTCCGGCGCCGGGCCGTGGAGAGGCCCGCCCGGAAGGGGTGACATGAAGCGATTCAATCCGTAGGGTGCTGAATATGGATATGCACACTGTCGTGGTGGGGACGTCCGGGACCACCGCCGAGGACGTCATCGCCGTCGCCCGCGGCAACGCGCGGGTCGAGCTGTCCGGCGAGGCGCTCGAAGCACTCGCCCGCGCCCGGGGGATCGTCGACGCGCTCGCCGCCAAGCCCGAGCCCGTCTACGGGGTGTCCACCGGCTTCGGCGCGCTGGCCTCCCGGCACATCAGCCCCGAGCTGCGCGCCCAGCTCCAGCGCAACATCGTCCGCTCGCACGCCGCCGGCATGGGCCCGCGCGTCGAGCGCGAGGTCGTCCGCGCGCTGATGTTCCTGCGACTCAAGACCGTCGCCTCCGGACACACCGGCGTACGGCCCTCCGTCGCCCAGACCATGGCCGACGTGCTCAACGCCGGGATCACCCCGGTCGTCCACGAGTACGGCTCCCTCGGCTGCTCCGGCGACCTGGCGCCGCTCTCCCACTGCGCGCTCGCGCTGATGGGCGAGGGCGACGCCGAGGGCCCGGACGGAACCGTCCGCCCCGCCGGGGAACTCCTCGCCGAAGCCGGGATCGAGCCCGTCGAGCTCCGCGAGAAGGAGGGCCTGGCCCTCCTCAACGGCACCGACGGCATGCTCGGCATGCTGGTCATGGCCCTCGCCGACCTCGGCAGGCTGTACACCTCCGCCGACATCACCGCCGCGCTGACCCTGGAGGCGCTGCTCGGCACGGAGAAGGTGCTCCAGCCCGAGCTGCACGCCATCCGCCCGCACCCCGGCCAGGGCGCCTCCGCCGCCAACATGGCCGCCGTCCTGCAGGGCTCCGGGCTCACCGGGCACTTCCAGGAGGAGTCCGCCCCGCGCGTGCAGGACGCCTACTCCGTGCGCTGCGCCCCGCAGGTCGCCGGCGCGGGCCGCGACACCATGGCGCACGCCGCCCTGGTCGCCTCCCGCGAGCTGGCCGCCGCCGTCGACAACCCGGTCGTCCTGCCCGACGGGCGCGTGGAGTCCAACGGCAACTTCCACGGCGCGCCCGTCGCCTACGTCCTGGACTTCCTGGCCATCGCCGCCGCCGACCTCGGCTCCATCGCCGAGCGCCGCACCGACCGGCTGCTCGACAAGAACCGCTCGCACGGCCTGCCGCCGTTCCTCGCGGACGACGCCGGCGTGGACTCCGGTCTGATGATCGCCCAGTACACGCAGGCCGCCCTGGTCAGCGAGATGAAGCGGCTCGCGGTGCCGGCCTCGGCCGACTCGATCCCCTCCTCCGCCATGCAGGAGGACCACGTCTCCATGGGCTGGTCGGCCGCGCGCAAGCTCCGTACCGCCGTGGACAACCTCACCCGGATCATCGCGATCGAGCTGTACGCCGCCACCCGCGCCATCGAGCTGCGCCACGGGCTCACCGCGGCCCCGGCGAGCCTCGCCGCGATCGAGGCCGCCCGCGCGGCGGGAGTGCAGGGCCCGGGGCCGGACCGGTTCCTCGCGCCCGACCTGGCCGCCGCCGACGCGTTCGTCCGCACGGGCGCCCTCGTGGCCGCGGTGGAGGGCGTGACGGGCCCGCTGGCCTGACGGCGGCCGGCGCGCCGCGCCGTGAGCAGCCGAGACGAAGGGGCCGCCCCACCGGGGGCGGCCCCTTCGCCTTCCTCCGGCCGCCGGGCCCTACGCGGCGCGCGAGCGGCGTACGGAGAAGGTCACGAAGCCGGCCCCGAGGCCGAGGCAGAGCGTGCCGCCCAGGAGGTAGGGGGTGGTGTCCACGGACCCGGTGTCGGCGAGGGTGACGGGCGCCTGCCGGCCCCGCCCCTGCGGTGCGTGGCCGGGCTGCGCGGAGCCCTCCTGGGCCTGCGCGGCCGTACGGGCCGCGTTGGCGGCGGCGGGCACCCCGGAGCCGCTCTCGCCGGGCCCCGGCGCGGTGGCACCCGCCGATGGCACGAACCAGAGGGCGGCGAGGAGGGTGGTCGCTCCGAGAGCGGTGAGCAGCGGTCGGCGTGCGGACACGGTGCGATCCCCCTTGTGGCAGCAGCGAATTGGCCGTGTGCGGTGATGCTACGGAAAGGGGCGGGTCGTGGGAAAGTCAGGGCTTCCGCGGGCTTACTCTCCGTCGTATGAACCCTTCTGAGACATCACGATACGTACGGCTTCGGGTGGATTTGGTCCTGGAGGTGCCGGACCCGCAGGCACTGACGGGAGCCGCGCTCGCGCACATCAAGGCCGACGAGTTCATGCCGGACGAGGAGCGCGGCCACGCCGAGTCCGCCGTGCGGGAGGACGAGTCGGAGGCGCTCGCGTACCTGGTCGACCCCACCGACCTGGTCGCCGACATCCCCGGCGTGGAGCTGGCGCAGGCCTCGTGGAGCAGCGAGCCGGTCGAATACGACCCCGAGTCCATGGAGTGGGACCTGGACGAGGAAGATGGTGACTTCGACGAAGAACCCGACAACGCCTGACCGTGTGGTTGCCCACACTCCAACGGAATGTGGAACCGAACCGCCGCGTTAACGCGTTGTCAGGACGAGGCAGGGGGCCGTGCCCCCTGCCCGGCCCAACCCCGGGACGGCAGCCTCGGGGTTTCCGGCAACGATGGAGTGGCGTGTGAGGACGGACAGCAAGCGGCGGAGAAGGTCCCTGGTGGCCATATCCGCCGTGCTCGGCGGTGTACTGGTGCTCTCGGCGTGCAACGGCGGGGGTGGGGACAAGCCGAACGCGAGCGAGAGCAGCAAATCCCAGGCGGACGTCGACGCGGCGGCGGCCAAGGACACCTCGAAGGCCCGAATAGCCATCACGCCCAAGGACGGCGCCACCAACGTCGGCCTGAACGACTCCGCCAACGTCGCCGTCAGCGACGGCACGCTCACCAAGGTCGAGCTGAAGACCGCCGAGGGTGCGGCCGTGGCCGGCAAGATCGCCGCGGACGGCAAGAGCTGGAAGCCGGACGCCGCGCTCAAGCGCTCCACCAAGTACGCCCTGTCGGCGAGCGCGAAGGACGCCGACGGCCGCGAGGCGCACGAGAACGCCTCCTTCACCACCGTCTCCCCGGAGAACAGCTTCATCGGCTCCTTCGTCCCGGACGAGGGCCAGACGGTCGGCGTGGGCATGCCGGTCTCGATCACCTTCAACAAGCCGATCAAGGACAAGAAGGCCGTCCAGGCGGCCATCTCCGTCTCCTCCACCAGCGGCCAGGAAGTCGTCGGCCACTGGTTCGGCGCGCAGCGGCTGGACTTCCGCCCCGAGCAGTACTGGCAGGCGAACTCCACCGTCACGCTGAAGCTGGCGCTGGAGGGCGTGCAGGGCGCGCCCGGCGTCCAGGGCGTCCAGAGCAAGACCGTCACCTTCAAGATCGGCCGCAGCCAGGTCTCCACGGTCGACACGAAGACGAAGAAGATGACGGTCACCCGGGACGGCGCGGTCCTCAAGACCATCCCGATCTCGGCGGGCTCCCCGGAGAACCCGACGTACAACGGCCAGATGGTGATCTCCGAGAAGTTCAAGGAGACCCGGATGAACGGCGCCACCGTCGGCTTCACGGACGACGACGGCAAGGGCGAGTACGACATCAAGGACGTCCCGCACGCGATGCGGCTGTCCACCTCGGGCACCTTCATCCACGGCAACTACTGGGGCGCCGACTCGATCTTCGGCAGCGTCAACACCAGCCACGGGTGTGTCGGCCTGAACGACGCGAAGGGCGCGGGCGACCCGAACCAGCAGGCCGCCTGGCTCTACGACAACTCGCTCATCGGCGACGTGGTCACCGTGGTCAACTCCCCGGACAAGACCATCGCCCCGGACAACGGCCTCAACGGCTGGAACATGAACTGGTCGGAGTGGAAGGCCGGCGCGGCCGTCTGACGGCCCGTCCGAACCCCTCCTGACCCCGCAGTACATCCGGCGGACGGCCGGGAACCCGCACGGGTTCCCGGCCGTCCGGCTTTTCACACGACTCTCTTCGGCCGCTTCGGCCGCTTCGGCCGACGATCCGCCGCGGCCGGGTGACGGTGACCGAAAACGCCTGACCACAGGCCCTGGAGTCTGACTAGGGTCGGGGGATGACGATCCGTGCTCTGCCCGTGCCCCCGACCAACACCCAGGTGGACGACTGGTGGGCGGTCCTGGTCGCCGCCTCGGCCGCCGACCAGCCGCAGCTGCCCGCGCCCTCCCGGCTGGAGGTCGCCGGACGGCTGTGCGTGGCGCCGGCCCGGGGCCGGGCCGTGCTCTGGGCGGCGGACGAGGCGCAGGGCGTGGCGGGGCTGCTCCTGTTCACGGACGAGGCCAACCGCCACACCGCGGTCCTGGACGTGCTGACGGTACGTCCGGACGCCCGCCGGCGGGGCATCGGCAGCGCCCTGTGGCAGGAGGTCCGCGAGGAACTGCTCGCGCAGGGGCGGACCTCGGTCGCGGCGATGGTGGACCTGGGAGGGCCCGGGCAGGCGTTCGCGGAGTCGCTCGGGTTCGAGAACGTCCTGCCCATGGCCTGGTACACGCAGGACGTACCGCCCCGGCAGGACGGCCAGGGCGGTCCGGCCCCGGTCGCGCCGGGATACGAACTGCACGCCTGGCACGGCCTGGTGCCGGACGACTGGGCGGGAGCCGTGGCCAGGGCCCACGGGGCGATGGAGGACGCGCCCATGGGGGACATGGACGAGCGCATCGAGTCCTGGACGGCCGAGCGGCTGCACGCGGCGCACCGGCTGATCCTGGACCGGGGCGGCGAACTGACCACGGTCGCCGCGGTCACCGCGGCCGGCGAGGTGGCCGCGTACACGGAGCTGGTGCTCCCGGACCCCGGCGGGGCCCGCGCCCTCCAGTACGACACGGTCGTCGTACCCGCCCACCGGGGCCACGGCCTGGGACGCGCGGTGAAGCTGCGCATGCTGGCCCTGGCCGCACACCGCTACCCGGCGCTCCGGCAGATCGCCACGACCGTGGCGGACGAGAACACCCCGATGCGCACGGTCAACGAATCCCTCGGCTACCGCCGGGAACGCGCCGCCGCGTACTACCAACTCAAGCTGTAGCGCCGCCCGGACCCCCGGTGCCTGCGGCCGATTCCTCCGCGGGGGCGGGCCACGACGATCCGGCCCGACCCCGGCTACAGAGCCTGGAACCGCTCGACCTCGGCCACGACGTGGGCGGGAATGCCTTGTGCGACGTGCGCGTGATCGGGGTCGTACTCCCAGCGCCAGTCCTGGCTCACGACCGGTGGACGTCCAGGGCGGCATGGGCCCCGTCGAGGATTCTGCCGATCTCGGCGGCGGCCCGGCGTGCCTGCTCGGCGTTGCCGGTGGCCGCCGTGGTTTCCCGGTGGCGCAGCCGCTCGGCCAGGAGCGGCTGGCGCTGGATGTGGACGTACGCCGCCCACTGCGCGATGAACCGCTGCAAGGGGGCGAGGTCGGAGCCCTGCCGGGACTGGTCCGCGGCCTCGTCCAGCTCGCGGGTGAACGCGGGCAGGGCCGCCGGCGCGATCTGCGCGACGGCCTGCCTCAGAGCGGTCACGGTGGCCGGCGGCTGCGGGATGAGCGGCTGTCCGGCGGCGGACGTGGTCACGGTTGCTCCCATGGGCGAGATTCTGGGCCCCGGCGCCAGCGTACCCGGCGCGTTGCGCGGACCCCCGCCCGAACGGGTGAGCCCTGTCGGCGCGGCGGGAGCGGTGGGGCGCTGCTCCCTCCGGAGGCGGGCGGGGCTACTGGGCCGGGGCCACGCCGATCGGGCAGCTGACGCCCGTGCCGCCGATGCCGCAGTAGCCGCCGGGGTTCTTGTCGAGGTACTGCTGGTGGTAGGTCTCCGCCGGCCAGAACGGGCGGTCCGCCGCCGGGAGGACGGCCGTGGTGATCCGGCCGTGGCCCGAGGCGGTGAGCACCTGCTGGTAGGCCTCGCGGGAGGCTTCCGCCGCCTGCTGGTGGGCGGGGGAGTGGGTGTAGACCGCCGAGCGGTACTGGGTGCCCACGTCGTTGCCCTGGCGGAAGCCCTGGGTCGGGTCGTGGGACTCCCAGAAGAGCTTGAGGAGGGTGGCGTACGAGACCCGCGCCGGGTCGAAGACCACGCGGACGACCTCCGTGTGGCCGGTCCCGCCCGAGCAGACCTCCTCGTAGGTCGGGTTCTCGGTGAAGCCGCCCTGGTAGCCGGCCAGGGTGGTCCAGACCCCGGGGGTCTGCCAGAACTTGCGCTCCGCTCCCCAGAAACAGCCCAGCCCGAAGTCGGCGACCTCCAGGCCTTGCGGGTAGGGGCCGGCCAGCGGGTTGCCCAGCACGGTGTGCTTGCCGGGCAGGTCGAACAGGGGCTCCGGTCGGCCCTTGAGGGCCTCCTCGGGCGTGGGGAGCTCGGGCGTGCGGCGGTACGAGAACATGGATTCCCTCCTTGTAGGGATGACAACGGGGACGGGCGGGCCCGGATTCCCGACCGGCCCGGCGCATCCCGTCCCGTCCGGTCCTGCGGGGCCCCGGCCCCTCGCTCCGGCCGCTTCAGCCCGGCAGCGTCGCCGGCGAGCCGCCGTTCGCCTCGTAGCCCGCCACCGCCAGTGCCCGGTACACCGCGTACTGCGCCGCCGGGTCCTCCGAGGCCGACCACGGCAGGGCGCCCACGTAGCCGTCCACGTGCCGGACCTGCTCCATGGCCTCCGCCCAGCGCTCCATGTTGACCAGGAACAGCAGCAGCAGATGCCGGACGTGCGCCAGCATCGGGTCGTCCTGGCGCGCCGTGTGGACCGCGTACAGCGCGCCCTCCACCGCCCGCGTTACGACCGCGCTCTGGTAGAAGCTGCCGACCAGGACCACGTCCGGCAGGTTCTCGTACACCGCGAACAGCGGCAGCGCCGCCAGCAGCGAGCCCTGCGGGGCACGGGCCGCGGCCGCGTGCGAGAAGGCGTCCGCGTGCTCCCGCGAGCCGTGCCACTTGCCGCACCAGTAGTGCAGCGCCGCCAGGTGCGCGCCCATGTGCGCCGGCGCCCGGTCCATGACCTTCGCCCACAGCACGTCGAACTCGGCCTCCGAGTAGGCGAGCCCCCGCGCGATCGCCAGCTCCGTGATGTACGGGACCGGGTCCCCCGGCGACAGCAGCGCCGCCTTGCGGCAGGCCTCCCGCGCCTCCTCCAGGATGATCCGGTGGTCCTCCGAGCCGACCCCGCCCGAGCTCCGCCACGCCTGCTGCACCAGCAGTTCCGCGTGCACCTGAGCGCCGCCCGCGTCCTTCTCCGCCTCCAGCCGCCACGCCTTCAGCCACTGCGCGCCCACCCCGGGCTGCTGCACGAGCTCCAGCGCCGCCGCCCCGCCGAAGGCCTGCACGCGCTGCCAGCGCTGCTCGCCGTCCTTCGGGGTCCCGGCGAGCAGCTGCGAGGCCGCCTGCCACCGGCCGCCGGCGCGGACGTGGTCCAGGGCGTCCATCAGGTCCCGGTCCGGGCCGGGGATCCGGATGTCGAGATCCTCCTGCCGGTCGAATCCGTAGTTCGCGGGGTCGGCGGCGTCCGGGCTGCCGGGAGCGACCAGCCGGATGCCGCCGCGCCTGCGCCGTATGTACGGACCGATGACGAACACGATCATCAGGATCGTGAACAGGAACCACAGAATCTCCATGCCTCAAGCGAACCAGACCGAGGGGGCCGCAGGCCAATGGCGGTCCCCCCGCGGTCCGCGGCCCGGCCGGGAGAGCAGCCATCCCCAAGGGGGGCTTAGGCTCTGCCCATGAGCGACGACAGCCACGAGCACCAGAGCTTCGAGACCCGCGCGATCCACGCGGGCAACACGGCGGACCCGCTGACCGGCGCGGTCGTACCGCCGATCTACCAGGTCTCCACGTACAAGCAGGACGGCGTGGGGGGCCTGCGCGGCGGCTACGAGTACAGCCGCAGCGCCAACCCGACCCGCACCGCCCTGGAGGAGAACCTCGCGGCGCTGGAGGGCGGCCGGCGCGGTCTCGCCTTCGCGTCCGGGCTCGCCGCCGAGGACTGCCTGCTGCGGACGATGCTCTCCCCGGGCGACCACGTGGTCATCCCCAACGACGCCTACGGCGGCACCTTCCGCCTCTTCGCGAAGGTCGTCTCCCGCTGGGGCGTGGAGTGGTCGGTGGCCGACACCTCCGACGCGGCCGCCGTACGCGCGGCGATCACCCCCAAGACCAAGCTCATCTGGGTCGAGACCCCGTCCAACCCGCTGCTCGGCATCACCGACATCGCCGTGGTCGCCGACATCGCGCGCACCGCCGGCGCCCGGCTGGTCGTGGACAACACCTTCGCCTCCCCCTACCTGCAGCAGCCCCTCGCGCTGGGCGCGGACGTGGTCCTGCACTCCCTGACCAAGTACATGGGCGGGCACTCCGACGTGGTCGGCGGCGCGCTGGTCACCGCCGACGCGGCGCTGGGCGAGGAGCTGGCCTACCACCAGAACGCGATGGGCGCGGTCGCCGGGCCCTTCGACTCCTGGATCGTGCTGCGCGGCATCAAGACCCTGGCCGTGCGCATGGACCGGCACGCGGAGAACGCGGCCAAGGTCGCCGAGATGCTGACCCGCCACCCCAAGGTCACCCAGGTGCTGTACCCGGGCCTGCCGGAGCACCCGGGCCACGACATCGCCGCCAAGCAGATGCGGAACTTCGGCGGGATGATCTCCTTCCGGGTCGCCGGCGGCGAGGAGGCGGCGGTCGAGGTCTGCAACCGCGCCAAGCTGTTCACGCTGGGCGAGTCCCTCGGCGGCGTCGAGTCCCTGATCGAGCACCCGGGCCGCATGACGCACGCGTCGGTGGTGGGCTCGGCCCTCGAGGTCCCCGCGGACCTGGTCCGCCTGTCGGTCGGCATCGAGAACGCCGACGACCTCCTCGCGGACCTGGTCCAGGCCCTGGGCTGACGCCCGTGCCCCCGGAGGGCTGGGTCACCAGCCCTCCAGGGGCGGTGAGATGTCCGCCGGGGGCACGGCCCACGGCTGGGTCAGCGCGGCCCAGACCGTGAAGGCCGCCGCCGCGGCGAAGAGCAGCGCCCAGCCGATCCCGCGCAGCATCCGGCGGCGGCGCAGCAGGCGGTCGCCGCGGGCCGCCGCGCCGGCCGCCAGACCCGCCGGGACCACCGGGTACGGGCCGTCCATGAGCCGCCTGGCCCGCTCTTCCCTCCGGTCCGGGAACCCGCTCACCGCAGCTCCGCCACGGCCCGGTTGCACAGCACCCGCACCCGCTCGGCCGGCAGCCCCAGCTGCGCCGCCGTGACCTCCTCCGCGACCCCCTCGTAGACCCGCAGGACGAGGACGAGCCGCTCCAGCGGGCTCAGCCGGGCCAGTACGCCGTGGCCGCCCTGGTGGCGCCGGCCGGTGCGGGCGAAGGCGGCGCACAGCTCTTGGCGGGTGAAGTCGTACGGATCGTCGCCGCGCAGCCGCCCCCAGTGCGCGTACGTACGGGCCAGCGCGCCCGCCAGCAGCCGGCGCGCGGGCTCCGGCTCCCCGGTCAGCAGGATCGCGACGTGCAGCAGCCGCCCCGCCGCGCCCGCGACGAAGGCCTGGAACTCCGTGTAGGAGCCCGCCCGTTGGTCTACCGCCCGCATGCCTCACATAGTGCGGGCAGCGGGTCCGTCCGGGTCAAGAGTCAGGACGCCGGGCCGGCGTCGGCGACGGCCGCCATCAGTTCCGACAGCGACAGGTTGAAGCGGGTCAGCAGCTTCGTGAAGGACGCGCGCTCCTGCTCGCTCCACTCCTCCGTCACGCGCGCCATCAGCTCGCGCCGCGAGGAGCGCACCTCCTCCAGCCGCGCCAGCCCGCGCGGGGACAGGGCGAGCACCACGGCCCGCCCGTCCTCGGGGTGCGAGGTCCGCTTGACCAGTCCGCCGTCGACCAGCGGCGCGACCTGCCGGGTCACGGTGGAGGAGTCGATGCCCATGCCGCCGGCGAGCGCCTTGACGCCCATCGGCCCTTCCAGGTCGAGCCGGTTCAGCAGCAGGTAGGCGGCCCGGTCCATGGAGTTGCGTGCCTGGCCGACACCGCCCAGGCGGGTCTGCTCCGCACGCCGCGCGAAGACCGCCACCTGGTGCTGGAGCGCGTCGAGGAGCCCGGCTCCGGCAGGCGCTTCGCCCGCCACGGGCAGATCGGAATTGGCCGGGGATGAAGGCATGGCCGTGGGCTCTCTTCGCATGGGTCCGACAAGGATGGGGGACAGCGTACGCGGCCGTGCGGCGGCTCGTACGGCTCGTACGAGAACTGGTACGGCCGGTCCGCGCGGGCACTCCGGGGCCGTCCCGGATGGCGTGATTTCGCCCTTCTCGCACCCCTTCTCGCAGTGCTTCCCGCACCGCTTCTCGCACCGCTTCCCGTCCCCTGCCCGCCCCGCTTCCCGTGCCCCGTCCGCGCCGCCCTCGCCGCGCTGAGCCCGGCCGCGCGCGTGCTGCGAGACTGGCGGCATGAACTACCGCGTGCCCGAGCCCGTCCCGCAGGTCATCCTCGACGACGTCCGGGGGGCTCAGAAGATGCTCTCCGGCGTCTCCCGGGTGACCGCGATGGAGGGCAGCAGGCACCTCTCCTCACTCACCGGCTCCCCGGTCCACCTCAAGTGCGAGAACCTCCAGCGCACCGGCTCCTTCAAACTGCGCGGGGCGTACGTGCGCATCGCCGGCCTGCGTCCCGAGCAGCGGGCCGCGGGCGTCGTGGCGGCCTCCGCCGGCAACCACGCGCAGGGCGTCGCGCTGGCCTCCTCCCTGCTCGGGGTCCGCTCCACGGTGTTCATGCCCCTCGGCGCACCGCTGCCCAAGGTGGCCGCGACGCAGGAGTACGGCGCCGAGGTGCGCATGCACGGGCACGTCGTCGACGAGACCCTGGCCGCCGCCCAGGAGTACGCGGACCGCACCGGGGCGGTGTTCATCCACCCCTTCGACCACCGCGACATCATCGCGGGCCAGGGCACGGTGGGCCTGGAGATCCTCGAGCAGTGCCCCGAGGTGCGCACGATCCTCGTCGGCATCGGCGGCGGCGGTCTCGCCGCCGGTGTCGCGGTCGCCGTGAAGGCGCTGCGCCCCGACGTGAAGGTGATCGGCGTCCAGGCGGCGGGCGCGGCCGCCTACCCGCCCTCGCTGAAGGTCGGGCACCCGGTGTCGATCGACAACCCGAACACGATGGCGGACGGTATCAAGGTCGGCCGCCCCGGGGACGTCCCCTTCAAAATCATCGGCGAACTCCTCGACGACGTGCGTACGGTGTCCGAGGACGCGCTCTCCAGTGCCCTGCTGCTGTGCCTGGAGCGGGCCAAGCTGGTCGTCGAGCCGGCCGGGTGCAGCCCGGTCGCCGCGCTGCTGAGCGAGCCCGAACGGTACGGCGGGGGCCCGGTGGTGGCCGTTCTGTCGGGCGGGAACATCGACCCGCTGCTGCTCCAGCGGATCCTGCGCCACGGCATGGCGGCGGCGGGCCGTTACCTGTCGCTGCGGCTGCGCGTGACGGACCGGCCGGGGGCCCTGGCCGGGCTCCTGGGGGTGTTGTCAGTGGTCGATGCGAACGTACTCGATGTGAGCCATGTACGGACCGACCCGCGGCTCGGGCTCACGGAGGTGGAGGTGGAGCTGCACCTGGAGACGAAGGGCCCGGAGCACTGCGCGGAGGTGGCGCGCTCGCTGCACGGCGCGGGGTACACGGTGATGAGCTGAGGCGCTGGCGGCTCGCGATATGACGCGATAGCGTGCGCCGGGTGGCGGGGGCGCGGTCATGTCCCCGTTGGGCCGGGCGAGCGATGTCCGGCGCCCCTAAGCTTTGCCTAGGAATGACCGGATTTCAGCTGGCCCGATTCACACTGGGAGAATCCATATGCCAGGCGCGATCTATGCCGAAGGCCTGGTCAAGACCTTCGGCGACGTACGGGCTCTGGACGGCGTGGACCTCGATGTTCCCGAGGGCACCGTCCTGGGTCTGCTCGGCCCCAACGGGGCGGGCAAGACCACGACCGTGCGTGTCCTGACCACCCTGCTCCGCCCCGACAGCGGCAAGGCCGTCGTCGCCGGCATGGACGTACTCAAACACCCCAACGAGGTCCGCCGCGCCATAGGCCTGTCCGGTCAGTTCGCCGCGGTCGACGAATACCTCACCGGCCGCGAGAACCTCCAGATGGTCGGCCAGCTCTACCAGATGAAGGCCAAGGCGGCGAAGGCGCGGGCCGAGGAGCTGCTCGAGCGCTTCAACCTCTCCGATGCCGCCGACCGCACCGCCAAGACCTACTCCGGCGGCATGCGCAGGCGCCTCGACCTCGCGGCCGCCCTCGTCGTCAGCCCGCCCGTGATGTTCATGGACGAGCCGACCACCGGACTCGACCCCCGCAACCGCCAGCAGCTGTGGGGCATCATCCAGGAGCTGGTCGCCGGCGGCACCACCCTGCTGCTCACCACCCAGTACCTGGAGGAGGCCGACCACCTCGCGCACGACATCTGCGTGGTCGACCACGGCAAGGTCATCGCACGCGGCACCTCCGACCGGCTCAAGGCCCGCACGGGCGGCGAGCGCGTGGAGGTCGTCGTCCACGAGCGCGACCACATCGCCGGCGCGAGCGAGGTGCTCGCCGCCTTCGGCAAGGGCGAGACCACCGTCGAGGAGCACACCCGCAAGCTCACCGTCCCCGTCTCGGGCGGCGCCAAGCTGCTCGCCGAGGTCATCCGCGAGCTCGACGGCCGGGGCATCGAGATCGACGACATCGGGCTGCGCCGCCCGACCCTCGACGACGTGTTCATCTCCCTGACCGGCCACGCGGCCGAACGGACCACCGACGAGAACGGCGACGGCGAGCCCGCCGCCGACGCCAAGGGCCGCAAGGCGGCGCGGAAGGAGAAGGCGAAGTGACCCTCACCTCCCCGACCCCGGGATCCCCGGGGTCCCCCGTGCTCCAGGGCCCGTCGGCACCCCGCCCGCGCGGCGGCCTCGTCCAGGGCGTCAACGACTCCCTCGTGATAGCCAAGCGGAACCTGATCCGCATGTCCCGGATCCCCGAGATGATCATCTTCGGCGTGATCCAGCCGGTCATGTTCGTCGTGCTCTTCAGCTACGTCTTCGGCGGCTCGATCAGCGTCGGCGGCAACACCTCACCCGCCGCCTACCGCGAGTTCCTGATGGCGGGCATCTTCGCCCAGACGGTCACCTTCGCCACGGCCGGCGCGGGCGCCGGCATCGCCGACGACATGCACAAGGGCCTCATCGACCGCTTCCGCTCGCTGCCCATGGCCCGCGGCGCGGTCCTGACCGGGCGGACGCTCGCCGACCTCGTCCAGACCGCCCTGACCATCGTGGTCCTCGCGATCGTGGCCCTGATCGTCGGCTGGCGCACCCACACGAGCATCGGCGAGGTGCTCGCCGGCTTCGCGCTGCTGCTCCTGCTCGGCTACGCCTTCTCCTGGATCGGCGCCCTGATCGGCCTGTCGGTGCGCACCCCGGAGGCGGCCACCTCGGGCGGGCTGATCTGGCTCTTCCCGCTGACGTTCATCTCGAACGCCTTCGTCCCCTCCGACAACATGCCGACCTTCCTGCGGCACATCGCCGAGTGGAACCCCTTCAGCGCCACCGTCCAGGCGGCCCGCGAGCTCTTCGGGAACCTCCCGCCGGGCTACGAGGCCCCGGCCGCCTGGCCGATGCAGCACCCGGTCCTGGCGTCCGTGCTCTGGTCGCTGCTGATCATCGCGGTCTTCCGGACCCTGGCAGTCCGCAAGTACCGCTCGGCGACCGCGTAGGTCGTACGCGGACCATCGCGCCGCGCCTCGCGCCGCCCCGGCGCACCGATGCCCGGCCGGGAGGACCCGGCCGGGCATCGGCGTCTGAACGGGGTGGGTGATCAGCCGGTGAAGGGCTTGACGTCGAGGATCTTGACGGAGGCCTTCTTGCCGTTCGGCAGCTCGTACTCGGCGTCCTCGCCGATCGCCTTGCCCAGCACACCGCTGCCGAGCGGGGACTGGGGCGAGTACGTCTCGAAGTCCGAGGACGCGTACTCGCGCGAGGCCAGCAGGAACTCCATGGTGTCGTCCTCGTCGCCATCGAAGGCGATCTTGACGAGCGTGCCGGGGGCCACCACGCCCTCGGCCGCGGGCGCGGTCCCGACCTTGGCATTCTCCAGGAGCTGCGTCAGCTGTCGGACGCGGAGCTCCTGCTTGCCCTGCTCTTCCTTCGCCGCGTGGTAACCGCCGTTCTCCCGCAGGTCGCCCTCCTCGCGGGCGGCTGCGATCTTCGTGGCGATCTCCGTGCGTGCGGGACCAGAGAGGTAGTCCAGCTCTGCCTTCAGCTGGTCGTACGCCGCCTGGGTCAGCCAGGTGACGCTTTCGCTCGTCTGGGTCACGGGTGCTCCTCGTCGGTACAGGGGACTACTAGGCCGCCAGCGGCGGACGAAACCACGAGCCTAACAATTCGGGAAGAAAAGGGGGAGGACCCGCGAGTCCGATGGCCCGCCGTCCGGGTAGCGAACCCCGCGCTCAGCGGGCCGCGGGCTGGCAGCCGACCAGCTCGATCATCGTGGCGCGGCTCGTCGTCTTCAGCGAGACGACCTCGTCCACACGCGCCTCGGCCTGCGCGAACGCGAAGTCCGCCCGGCCCACCTCGCCGTGCTCCTTGTCCTGCGAGCTGAGCGTGCACACCCCGGTGACCGAGGCCTCCTTGCGGACCTCCAGGTGCACCTTCACCTCGTTGTCCGAGACCACCTGGAACTTGATCACCTCGGCGCTGACGCTCTGCCCCGCGATGTAGTCCCAGCCGATCCACCCGACCACACCCAGCAGCAGGGCCCCCATCACGGCCCCCACGACCTTGAGCTTCCGGTCCGCACGTTCGTCCGCCGACCGGCCGTAACGACCCTCGGGCAGCCCCTCGCGCACCGCGCTCATCGATCGTTCCTTCCGCCAGGGCGGGGCCGGATCCGTGTGGACCCACCCCCGGAATTTTCCGTCCCCCGATTCGGTCACTATAGAAGCCGACTGTCACGCCGAATTGCAGAGGATCCCGTCTTGACCGAGCAGCTTCGACTGATGGCCGTCCACGCCCACCCCGACGACGAGTCGAGCAAGGGCGCGGCCACCATGGCCAAGTACGTGTCCGAGGGGGTGCCGGTTCTGGTCGTGACCTGCACCGGAGGCGAGCGCGGCTCCGTGCTGAACCCCAAGCTCCAGGGTGACAAGTACATCGAGGAGAACATCCACGAGGTACGGCGCAAGGAGATGGACGAGGCGCGCGAGATCCTCGGCGTCGAGCAGGAGTGGCTCGGATACGTCGACTCCGGCCTGCCCGAGGGGGACCCGCTGCCGCCCCTGCCCCAGGGCTGCTTCGCGCTCGCGGACGTCCACGAGGCCGCCGGCGAGCTCGTGAAGAAGATCCGGGCCTTCAAGCCGCAGGTCGTCACCACGTACGACGAGAACGGCGGCTACCCGCACCCCGACCACATCATGACCCACAAGATCTCGATGGTCGCCTTCGACGGCGCGGCCGACACCGAGAAGTACCCCGAGGCCGAGTTCGGCCCGGCGTACCAGCCGCAGAAGCTCTACTACAACCAGGGCTTCAACAAGCCGCGGACCGTCGCCCTGCACGAGGCGCTGCTCTCGCGCGGCATGGAGTCCCCGTACGGCGAGTGGCTGGAGCGGTGGAAGGAGTTCGAGCGCACCGAGCGGACCCTGACCACCCACGTGCCCTGCGCGGACTTCTTCGAGATCCGCGACAAGGCGCTCATCGCCCACGCCACGCAGATCGACCCGGACGGCGGCTGGTTCCGCGTCCCGATGGACGTCCAGAGGGAGGTCTGGCCCACGGAGGAGTACGAGCTCGCGAAGTCGCTCGTCGACACTTCCCTCCCCGAGTCCGACCTCTTCGCGGGCATCCGGGAGAATGCGTAGCTATGAGCGCTACGCAGGCAGCACTGACCCAGCTCCTCCCGCTGGCGGGTGACACCTTCGACAAGAACAAGGTGACCCCCGGCATCCTGGGCTTCATCGTCTTCGCGGCCCTCGCCGTCGGCGTGTGGGCCCTGATGAAGTCGATGAACCGGCACATGGGCCGGGTGGACTTCCAGGAGGCCCCGGAACCGGGCTCCGCGGGCGCGGAAGGCACCCGGGCCCCGTAGGAGGCCCCGCCAGGCGCGCGCCCCGCCGTGGCAGCCGGACCATCCGGCCCGCCGCGGCGGCACAGCCCTGCCCGCCTGGCGCCCTGGCCGACGGGACCCGACGGGCGGACCGGTCCGCGGGATCCGACCGGAGGCCCGGCCTGGCGGCCCTGACCGCCGGAACCCGGTCGACGGGACCGGGCGGGCGGGCGCTGGATGGCGGGACCGGGCTGCGGCGCGACGGCGGGGCCCGGCTGGCGGACCGGTCCGCGGGATCCGACCGGAGGCCCCGCCTGGGCGGACCCGGCCGACGGGAGCAGGCCGGTCCGGATGGAAGGGTGTGGGCTCGCCGCAGGCGTCACGGCTGGGGGACGCCCATGATCTCCCGCGAGTGCAGGCCCGGCACCAGGCCCAGCCGCCACGCCTGCCAGCCCTCCGCCGGGTCCACGCCCCGGCCCAGGATCACCGCGTACGTCTCCAGGCAGTCCTCCAGCCGCCCGTCCCGCGCCGGATGCGGCGCCCCCGCCAGCCGGTCCAGCTCGGCCCGCGCCTCCTCCTGCGCCCCCGGCACCGCCAGGTCGGCGTACGGCAGCATCGTGCACCGCAGGAACCGCGCCCAGTCCTCCCCGCGCCGGTCCCCGTACGAGATGAACAGCCGCACCGCCTCCTCGCACAGCCCCAGCGCCTGCGGCACCCGGGCGTTGCCCGCGTCCACCACCGCCAGCTCCAGGCAGGTCCACGCCTCGCCGTGCGCCAGCCCGATCCGCCGGAAGTCCGCCCGCGCGTCCACCAGCAGCTGCCGTGCGAAGCCGGAGTTCTTCAGGTTGCCCGTCTGCGCCGCACGCTGGTCGCGCGTCACCCGCCCCGAGTGGTGACGCGCGTGCGCCAGCCCGTACACGTCCCGCATCCGCGAGAACATCGTCCGGGCCCGCTCCAGCTCCCGCACGGCCTGATCGCGCTCGCCG
This sequence comes from Streptomyces sp. NPDC048270, assembly GCF_040652335.1. NCBI lineage: Bacteria > Bacillati > Actinomycetota > Actinomycetes > Kitasatosporales > Streptomycetaceae > Streptomyces > Streptomyces sp. NPDC048270. The sequence goes on along the minus strand of NZ_JBEZLV010000035.1, from coordinate 22,653 downwards.
CCCTCCTCCAGGGCCTGCCCGAGGTAGTACAGCGTCCACGCCTCCCCGCGGGCGTCCTCCGCCTCCCGGTGCCGCGCCAGCGCATCGCGCAGCCGCTCCAGGGCCGGCCCCGGATCCCCGTCCACCACCCGCGCACGGCCCAACTGGGTCAGCGCCCACGCCTGACCTCGGTCGTCGCGGGTGCGCCCGTACAGGTCGAGCGCCAGCCGCAGCTCCCCCTCCGCCCGCTTCACGTCGCCCAGCCGCAGGAAGACCTGGCCCAGCTGGAAGTGCGCCCACGCCTCGCCGTGCACGCTCTCGTTCTCCCGGTGCAGCTCCAGGGACCGCCCCAGCAGCGCGATGGCCTCCCCGAGGTGCGCCCGGTCGCGCTCCACGGCCGCCAGCGCGTGCAGCCCCCACGCGCGGTCGCCCGCCAGCTCCGGCGGCTCCTGGAGCACCAGCGCCTCGCGGATCCGGGCCGCGGCCTCCGGGAGGTTGCCCTGGTGGTGCAGCGTGATCCCCAGCGAGATCAGGGCCATGCCCGCCCCCGCCTCCTGCCGGGCCTCCATGTACTGGTCCACCACCGACGTCAGCGTCGTGCGGGCCTTGTCCAGCTCGCCCAGCTGCCGCGCCGCGATACCGGTGCGCCACTGCACCGACCGCACCAGCCGCCCCTGCCCACCGGCCTCCACCGCCTGGGTGAGCTCGTTGATCTCACCCAGCCGGTACAGGTCCCCGCGCAGCAGGCAGAAGTCGCACAGCGCGCCGAGCAGGTCCAGCACCGCCTGCTGGTCCACCCCCTCCGAATGCCGCAGCGCGGCCGTGATGAAGCTGGACTCGTCGTCCAGCCAGCGCAGGGCCGCGTCCAGCGAGGTGAAGCCGTGCACACCGAACTGGTGGGCGCGCGTCGACATCTTCCCGTCTACCATCCGGATCACCGAGTCCGCCAGCTGCGCGTACACCCGGATCAGCCGCTCGTGCGCGGCCGCCGCCGCCACCCGGTCCTCGTCCGCCTCCAGCCGCTCCGCCGCGTACGCGCGCACCGCGTCGTGCATCCGGAACCGCTGGCCCCGCACCCGCTCGATCAGCCCCGCCTCGTACAGCTCCTCCAGTGCGCGCAGCGCCGCCTGCTCGGGTACGTCGGCCAGCGCGGCCGCGGCGGCGCCCCCGAGCGAGGCCCGCCCGGCCAGCGGCAGCCGCCGCAGCAGCAGCCGGGCCGGCCCGTCGAGGCGGGCGTCGGCGGCCCGCAGCGCCAGCTCCACCGGATGGCCGGGCCCGGCGCCGGGCACCAGGCCCTCGCGGCCCAGCGGCGTCAGCATCCGCAGCGCCAGCGGGAGCCCGCCGCCGCGCTCCACCACCGAGGCCGTGTCCGTGTCCGCCTCCCGGGGCGGGACCGAGGCCGCGCCCGCGTCCCGGGCCGGGGCGGCCGCCCGTACCAGCTCCGCCGCGTCCGCGTCGGCCAGCGGTTCCACCGGCAGCTGGTGCACCCAGGCCGCCAGGTCCGCGGGCAGCTCCAGCGGTCCGCGCGCCGTCACGATCACCAGGCTCTCCGACCGCTCCGGCACCAGCGTCCGCACCTGCGCCGCGTCCACGGCGTCGTCGAGCACCACGGTCACCGGCAGGCCCTGGAGGTGCTGGTGGTAGAGCTCGCCCAGCCGCCGCACCTGCTGCTCCGCCGAGGCCCCCTCCCGGAAGAGCAGCTGCTCGCGCGGGGCGCCCAGCCGGTTCAGCAGGTGCAGCAGCGCCTCCCGCGTCGACAGCGGCGCCTCGCCGCCCGGCGAGCCGCCCCGCAGGTCCACCAGGCACGCGCCCCGGAACTGGTCCCGCAAGCCGTGCGCCGCCCGCAGGGCCAGGGCCGTGCGGCCCACCCCCGGCTCCCCGTGCAGCACCACCACGACCGGGCGGGTCTCCGTGCTGGCGCGGGCCGCCTGCACCCACTGGGCGATCCGGGTCAGCTCCGCCTTCCGGCCCGCGAACGGGCCCGCCGGCTGCGGGAGCTGCCCGAAGGAGTGCTCCAGGGCGCTGCGCCGCCGGGCCTCCGCACTGCGGTCCGCCCCGCGCAGCCGCGGGCCGCCGCGGGGCGGCGTACGCGGTGCCCGCGCCGCCGCGGCCACCGCGCGCTGCTGCTCCAGGAAGGGCCGTATGCCGCGCACCTCCAGGGCCGACAGCCACTGCAGCCTCAACTGTTCGGGCCCGCCCGGCCGGCCCCGTTCCCCGGCCCGCCGGTTCGCCGCCGGCAGGTGCAGGGCCGTCACCTTCGCCACGGTCGCGACCGCCCCCGCGACGCCCGTCACCGCCCCCACGGTCAGGGCCGTTCCGGCCGCGACCCCCAGGGCCAGGTCCGCCCCGAAGGCCGAGGCCGCCGCAACCGCCGCGACCAGAAGGGCCGTTGAGGCGCTGCCCTGCCGGAAGGCCTCGCCGAGCGACTGCTCCCCGGCCGCCGCCTCGTCCAGGGCCCGCACGTACGCCTCGTACTCCGGATTCGCGCTCACGGCGAGCGAGTCCAGTGCCTCCCGGGCCCGCGCCAGCAGCGCCGCCTGGTCCACCGGCGCACCCGCCGCCGCCCGCCGCGCCTCCTCCTCGACCGCCCGCTCCAAGAGCCGCTCGGCCTCACTGCGATGGCTGTCCCGCATCGGCATCCCCCTCGGAGAGCTCCGGCAACGTGCCCCAAGTGTCCGCCGGGACGCCCGGGAGCGCGAGGGAATCTGAGCTAGTTCAGAGGGAGTTGGCGGTCCGTGCACACGTTGTCACCACCCCGCTGCCGCACCGCCCTCCGCGCGGACGGCCCCGCCGCCCGCCGCCCGCCGGTCCGCCGCGGGGGGCCCGCCCCGCCCTCCGGACCCGCACCCGCGACACCTGGACGCACGACCTGCCCCCGCTCCTTCGGCGCCGATCTGATCTCTTGCGGCAGGATGTCCCCATGCCGAACCGCCTCGAGAACGAGACCTCGCCGTATCTGCTCCAGCACGCAGACAACCCCGTGGACTGGTGGCCGTGGTCGCCGGAGGCATTCGCCGAGGCGCGGGAGCGCGGGGTGCCGGTCATGCTCAGCGTCGGCTACTCCAGCTGCCACTGGTGCCATGTCATGGCGCACGAGTCCTTCGAGGACGAGCTGGCCGCCGCCTACATGAACGAGCACTTCGTCAACATCAAGGTGGACCGCGAAGAGCGCCCCGATGTCGACGCCGTCTACATGGAGGCCGTGCAGGCCGCCACCGGGCAGGGCGGCTGGCCCATGACCGTGTTCATGACCGCGGACGCCGAGCCGTTCTACTTCGGGACCTACTTCCCGCCCGAGCCCCGGCACGGGATGCCCTCCTTCCTGCAGGTCCTCGAAGGCGTGCGGACCGCTTGGGTGGGGCGGCCCGAGGAAGTGGCCGAGGTGGCGCAGCGGATCGTACGGGACCTGGCCGGGCGGGAGTTGGACTACGGCAAGGCCGGCACGCCCGGGCCCGAGGAGCTCGCGCAGGCGCTGCTCGGGCTGACGCGGGAGTACGACGCCGCGCGCGGCGGATTCGGCGGGGCCCCGAAGTTCCCGCCGTCCATGGTGCTGGAGTTCCTGCTGCGCCACCACGCCCGGACCGGCTCCGAGGGCGCCCTGCAGATGGCCGCCGACACCTGTGAGGCCATGGCCCGGGGCGGGATCTACGACCAGCTCGGCGGCGGGTTCGCCCGGTACTCCGTGGACCGCGAGTGGGTCGTGCCGCACTTCGAGAAGATGCTCTACGACAACGCGCTGCTGTGCCGGGTGTACGCCCACCTGTGGCGGACCACCGGCTCCGACCTCGCGCGGCGGGTCGCCCTGGAGACCGCCGACTTCATCGTCCGGGAGCTGCGCACCGACCAGGGCGGCTTCGCCTCCGCCCTCGACGCCGACAGCGAGGACCCGGCCAGCGGCCGGCACGTGGAGGGGGCGTACTACGCCTGGACCCCGGCCGAGCTGCGGGAGGTGCTCGGCGAGGAGGACGGGAACCTGGCCGCCGGGTACTTCGGGGTGACCGAGGAGGGCACGTTCGAGCACGGGAAGTCCGTGCTCCAGCTGCCGCAGGACGGTCCGGCGGCCGACGCCGAGCGGATCGCGTCGATCCGGGCGCGGCTGTTCGCGGCCCGGCAGACGAGGCCCGCGCCCGGGCGGGACGACAAGGTCGTGGCCGCCTGGAACGGGCTCGCCATCGCCGCGCTCGCCGAGTGCGGGGCCTACTTCGAGCGGCCCGACCTGGTGGAGCGGGCCACCGAGGCCGCAGATCTGCTGGTGCGCGTGCACATGGACGGGCGGGCCCGGCTGGCGCGCACCAGCAAGGACGGCCAGGTGGGCGCCAACGCGGGCGTGCTGGAGGACTACGGCGACGTGGCCGAGGGGTTCCTCGCGCTGGCGTCGGTGACGGGGGAGGGGGTCTGGCTGGAGTTCGCCGGGTTCCTCGTCGACCTGGTGCTGGACCGGTTCACCGCCGAGGACGGTTCGCTGTACGACACCGCGCACGACGCGGAGCAGCTGATCCGCCGTCCGCAGGACCCGACCGACACGGCCGCCCCGTCCGGCTGGACCGCGGCCGCCGGCGCCCTGCTCTCGTACGCCGCGCACACCGGTTCGCAGGCCCACCGCACGGCGGCCGAGCGGGCGCTCGGGGTGGTCCACGCCCTCGGGCCGCGCGCCCCGCGCTTCATCGGGCACGGGCTGGCGGTGGCCGAGGCGCTCCTGGACGGGCCGCGCGAGGTGGCGGTCGTCGGGCACCCCGACGATCCGGCGCGGGCGGCGCTGCACCGGGCCGCGTTGCTGGGGACGGCTCCCGGGGCGGTCGTGGCGACCGGCCTGCCGCTCGCGGCGGACGGCAGCGGCGGGGAGTTCCCCCTGCTGGCCGAGCGCACACTCGTGCACGACCTTCCTACGGCGTATGTGTGTCGACATTTCGTCTGCGCGCGGCCTACGACGGATCCGGTCGAGTTGGCGGAGCAGTTGGGTACGGTTCGTCCCTGAAGCACCCGGAGTGCCGTCAATTCCGGTTACCGATATATCGATGAAGAAACAGGCTTTTTATCTCTGCTGCGCCTGAGTGTCATGTTCAGTGCCTAATCTCGTGTCGTTCGAGAACCACCGTTGAGAACCGCCGCACTGGGGGGTGCGCGCAAGGGGGAAGCGGAGGCGGCGGGCCGGGGGGCCCGCCGTGAGCCTCCGGGGGGTTTGACGATCGCCGCCTGGGGTCGCGGCATGTCCGGGGGGACAATGTGTACACCTCTGTGCTCATTACTGTGATTTCGCTGGCTCTTTTCGGGATTGCCGCCTTCACGCTCTGGTGGCAGATGCACGCCTGGCGGACACCGGAGGTACTCGCCTCCACCCGCTTCGACCGCCCCGACGGCGGCGGCGCGCTGGCCTTCTCCCTGCTGCTGCCCGCCCGCCACGAGCAGGCGGTGCTGGAGCACACCATCGACCGGCTCCTCGAATCGAGCCACACCGACTACGAGATCATCGTGATCGTCGGGCACGACGACCCGGAGACCGCCGCCGTCGCCGAGCGCGCCGCCGCGAAGGATCCGGCCCGGGTCCGGGTCGTCGTCGACCACCACGAGACCAAGAACAAGCCCAAGGCCCTCAACACCGCCCTGCCGTCCTGCCGGGGCGACATCGTCGGGGTCTTCGACGCCGAGGACCAGGTCCACCCCGAGCTGCTCGCCCACGTCGACCACGCCTTCCGCTCGACCGGCGCGGACGTGGTCCAGGGCGGGGTCCAGCTCATCAACTTCCACTCCAGCTGGTACAGCCTGCGCAACTGCCTGGAGTACTTCTTCTGGTTCCGCTCCCGCCTGCACCTGCACGCCGAGAAGGGCTTCATCCCGCTCGGCGGCAACACCGTCTTCGTGCGGACCGGGGTGCTCCGCGAGGCCGGCGGCTGGGACCAGGACTGCCTCGCCGAGGACTGCGACCTGGGGGTGCGGCTGTCCTCGGTGGGCAAGAAGGTGGTCGTCGCGTACGACTCCGACATGGTCACCCGGGAGGAGACGCCCGGCTCCCTGGTGAGCCTGCTCAAGCAGCGCACCCGCTGGAACCAGGGCTTCCTCCAGGTGTACCGGAAGAAGGACTGGCAGCAGCTGCCCGGCCGCGGCCAGCGCTGGCTCGCCCGCTACACGCTGATGACCCCGTTCATGCAGGCCGCGTCCGGAGTGATCATCCCGCTCAACTTCGCCGTCGCGCTCTTCCTCGACGTGCCCGTCGGCATCGCGATCATCACCTTCCTCCCCATGCTCACGGCCCTGGTGACGTTCGTCTTCGAGATCGTCGGCCTGCACGACTTCGGCCGGCAGTACGGCCTGCGCGTCCGCTTCGTGCACTACGTCAAGCTCGTCGTCGGCGGCCCGTTCTACCAGGTGATGCTGGCGGGCGCGGCGATCCGGGCGGTCTGGCGCGAGCAGCGCGGCCAGGGCGAGTGGGAACTGACCAGCCACACCGGCGCCCACCTCACCGGCGCGCCGGCCGCCACCGCGATCCGAGAGGACAGCCGCCGGTGACCGCCACCCTGCCCACGGCCACTGATCCCCAGCCCGGCGCCGCCGCGACCACGACCGCGAACACCGCCACGACCGCGACCACGACTACGACCGCGAACACCGCCACGACCGAGACCACGACCGCGACCGCGAACACCGCCGCGACCGGAACCGCCACCGCCCCGGCTCCCCGCGTCCCCGCCCGGCGCACCGCCCCCGGCGTGCGCCCGCCCGTCCTCCCCGTCCTCCCCGCCCGGCCGCTCGTGCGCTTCCGCTCCTCCCGCCCCGATCTGCTGCTCTGCGGGGCCCTGCTGCTCGTGATCGTCCTCGTGCAGGGCTGGAACATCACCCACTTCCCGACGCTCAGCGACGACGAGGGCACCTACCTGGCCCAGGCGTGGGCGGTCCAGCAGGGCGACGGGCTCGCCCACTACACGTACTGGTACGACCACCCGCCGCTCGGCTGGATCCAGATCGCGGGGCTGACCTGGCTGCCCTCCCTCTTCGTGCCCGAGTCGATGACCGTCGCGTCGATGCGGTTCGCGATGCTGGCCGTCTCCGCCGCCGCCTCGGTGCTGATGTACGTCCTCGCGCGCCGGCTGTGGCTGCCGCGCTGGGCGGCCGGGCTGGCCATGGGCCTCTTCGGGCTCTCCCCGCTGTCGGTCGTGCTCCAGCGGGAGATCTTCCTCGACAACCTCGCGGTGGTGTGGATCCTGCTGGCCTTCTGCCTGGCCGCGTCCCCCAGCCGCCACCTGTGGCACCACTTCGGCTCGGGGCTCGCCGCCGCCACCGCCGTCCTGACCAAGGAGACGATGCTGGTGGTGCTGCCGGCGCTGCTGGTGACGATGTGGCGTCACAGCCACCGCGACACCCGCAAGTTCGCCGTCACCGGTGCCATCACCGCCTGCGCGCTCATCGGACTGGCCTATCCGCTGTTCGCGCTGCTCAACGGGGAGCTGCTGCCCGGATCCGGGCACGTCTCCCTCGTCGACGGGATCACCTACCAGATGGGCCGCGAGGGATCGGGCTTCATCCTGGACTCCGGGTCCGGCTCGAACGGCGTGCTGCGGTCCTGGCTGTACTACGACACCGTGCTGCCGCTCGGCGGGCTGGCCGGCGCCGTCCTGCTGCTGGCGACCCCGAGGTGGTCGGTCACCGCCCGGGCGCTGGCCGGGCCCGCGCTCGCCGCCGTGATCCTGGCCCTCGTCGCGATGCGGCCCTCCGGCTACCTCCCGGCGATGTACGTGATCCAGGCGCTGCCGTTCCTCGCCCTCGTACTGGCCGGGGGCGCGGCCAGCGTCGCGCACGCCGTGCTGCGCCGCCGCCGATCGCCGGGGGAGCGCCGGCACCTGGTGTACGCGCGCTGGGCGCTGGCCTGCGTCCTGGCCGCGGCGGCCGCGGTGTACGTGCTGCCGCGCTGGTACGAGGGCAACCGGACGGCGCTCACCGTCGACGCGAACGGCCCCTACCGGCAGGCCGCGGCCTGGCTCGGCAGCGAGGTCGACGACCCGGCGCGCACCCGGGTGCTGCTGGACGACGCGCTGTGGCTGGACGCGGTGCACCACGGGTTCGAGCCGGGGCTCGGCGCCATCTGGTTCTACAAGGCCGACCTCGACCCGGCCGTCACCAGGACCCTGCCGGGCGGCTGGCGGGACATCGACTACGTCGTCTCCTCGCCCACGGTGCGCCGCGACGCAGTGGACCTGCCGAACGTGAAGGCCGCGCTGGAGCATTCGACGGCGGTCGCCGTGTTCGGCTCGGGCGAGGACCGCATCGAGATCCGCCGCACCGACCGCCCGAGTGGGAGCTGAGCCGCCATGAGCGAGGACCTGTGGTCCCTCCATGCCCCGATCGATCCGGACCTCAGCCTTCCGCAGGCGGCGACCGGCAGCGTCACCGTGATCATCCCGACGTTCAACGAGGCCGGGAACATCATTGAGTTGCTGCGCCGGCTCGGTGACGCACTGCCCGACCCCGAGCAGCTGCCCTGCACGGTGCTGTTCGTGGACGACTCCACGGACGACACCCCGGCCGTCATCGAGAAGGCCGCCGCCGACCACCCCTTCCCGGTGTCGGTCCTGCACCGGGAGACCGCCGAGGGCGGCCTCGGCGGCGCCGTCGTCGCAGGGCTCGCACGGGCCGACACCGACTGGATCGTCGTCATGGACGCCGACCTCCAGCACCCGCCCCACCTGGTGCCCGAACTCGTCGGCGAGGGCGAGCGCACCGGCGCCGACCTCGTCGTCGCCTCCCGCTACACCAGCGGCGGCAGCCGGGCCGGGCTCGCCGGCGGCTACCGCATCGCCGTGTCCCGCGGCGCGACCTGGCTCGCCAAGGGGCTCTTCCCGCGCGCCCTGCGCGGCATCAGCGACCCGATGAGCGGCTTCTTCGCGATGCGCCGCTCGGCGGTCACCGCCGGGGCCCTCGCACCGCTGGGCTACAAGATCCTGCTGGAACTGGCCGTGCGCTGCCGGCCCGCGAAGGTCGCCGAGGTGCCGTTCGTCTTCCAGGACCGCTACTGCGGCGAGTCGAAGTCCACCGCCCGCGAGGGCATGCGCTTCCTGGCACACCTGGCCTCGCTGCGCTCCGCGACCCCGCTGGCCCGGCTGGCCGGCTTCGGGCTGATCGGACTCTCCGGCTTCGTCCCGAACCTGGCCGCGCTGTGGCTGCTCACGCGCGGCGGGATGCACTACCTCCCGGCCGAGATCGTGGCCAACCAGGCCGGGGTCCTGTGGAACTTCCTCCTGATCGAGACCCTGCTCTTCCGCGACCGCCGCCGGCACCGCCACTGGGCGGACCGGATCGGCCGCTTCGGGCTGCTCGCCAACGCCGATCTGCTGCTGCGGATCCCGCTCATCGCGCTGTTCGTCGCCCGGTTCGGCATGGAGGTGCTGCCCGCCACCGCGCTCGCGCTGGCCACCACCTTCGTCCTGCGGTTCGCGGCCACCGAGTCGCTCGTCTACCTGCCGCGCACCTCGCGCAGGGCAGGGCGTCACACCAGGAGTTGAGCCGCACAGAAGGGAACCTTTCCATGCGCCTGAAGATCCGGCGGCGGGCCGGGCGGCGGGCCGCCCTGCTGGCCGTCGGGGCGCTGACCGCGGGCCTGCTGCTCACCGCACCCCAGCAGGCCACGGCCGGACCGCCCAATCTGCTCTCCAACCCCGGTTTCGAGACCGCCGGCGCACCCGGCGCCGACATGCCGTCCTGCTGGTCCAAATCGGGCTGGGGCGACAACGACTTCACCTTCGCGACCGTCCCCGACGCGCACGGCGGCACCAAGGCGATGCGGGTCTCGCTCACCCGCCGGCTGGACGGCGACCGCAAGGCGCTGGTCACCGAGAACACCGCCTGCGCGCCGACCGTGGCGCCGGGCAGGCAGTACGACCTGTCCGCCTGGTACAAGTCGACCACCCCGGACGTCTCGGTGACGGTGTTCCGGCGGGAGGCCGCGACGGGGACCTGGCAGTACTGGACCGACCTGCAGAATCCGCCGGTCAGTGCCGGATGGGCGCGCACGGAGGTCCGTACGCCCGTCGTCCCGCCGGGCACCGACAAGATCGCGTGGGGGCTGTCGGTGTACGGGGTGGGCACGCTCACCACCGACGACTACGCACTGGAGGAGGTGGGCGCGGCCCCGCCGCAGCCGGCCTGTTCGGGGACGGCGGAGGAGTGCGCCAAGGGCAGGTGGGAGGTGATCCCGGCCAAGAACCCGGTGCGTTCGATGCACGCGGTGGTCCTGCGCAACGGCAAGGTGCTGCTGATCGCGGGCTCGGGCAACGACATCGCCCAGTTCAACGCGGGCACCTTCACCTCGGCCGTCTACGACCCGGCGAACGGCTCGTTCAGGACGGTCCCGACCCCGGTCGACATGTTCTGCTCGGGCCATGTGCAGCTGGCCGACGGCCGGGTGCTGGTGATGAGCGGCAACAAGGGGTACCCGTCCGCCGACGGCACGATCGGCTACCAGGGGCTGAAGGACTCGTACACCTTCGACCCGGCGACCGAGACGTACACGAGGACCAACGACATGAACGGCGGGCACTGGTACCCGTCGGCGACGATCCTCGGCAACGGTGACGTGATCTCCTTCGGCGGCCTGAAGGAGGACTCGACGGGCAATGTGACCGCGGAGAAGTTCTCGGCGGCGCAGAACAAGTGGCTGCCGATGAACGAGGTCAACCAGACCTGGTCGTACTGGGGCCTGTACCCGTCCATGATCCTCATGCAGGACGGGCGGCTGTTCTACTCGGGCAGCCACACCTTCGGCAACGGCACCCCGGGCACGGGCGCGTCGATCTACGACTACGACGCCAACACCATCACCGACGTGCCGGGCCTGCGCAACAAGGACCAGCGCGACGAGTCGGCGAGCGTGCTGCTGCCCCCGGCGCAGGACCAGCGGGTCCTGACCATCGGCGGCGGCAACAACGAGACCAACCCGGCGGCGAACCGGATCACCGACATCATCGACCTGAAGAAGCCGAGCCCCGCCTACACGGCGGGACCGGACATTCCGCTGGGCCTGGTGGACACCGGGACCGGCAAGCGGCCGCAGACCGGGGCCGAGGGCAAGATGTACGCCTCCGCCGTGCTGCTCCCGGACGGCAAGGTGCTGGAGACCGGCGGCGGGCTGCACGACCGGGCCGACCCGGTCTTCGAGGCCTCGTTCTTCGACCCGGCGACCAACACCTACCAGGCGGGGCTGGCCGCCGACCCGATCCCGCGGACCTACCACTCGGCGTCGTTCCTGATGCCCGACGGCCGGGTCATGTCGGTGGGCGACAACCCGGGCAACGGCACCTACAACCACAACGTGTCGATCTACACCCCGCCGTACCTGTTCAAGGGCCCGCGCCCGCAGATCACCTCGGTGATCGACACGCAGTGGGTGTACGGGGACACGCAGCGGATCACCGTCAACCGGCCCGTCGCGAAGGCGGAGCTGATCCGTCCGGCGGCGGTGACGCACTCCTCGGACCCCAACCAGCGGTTCGTGGACCTGCCGATGACGGTGGACGGCAACAACATCGACCTGAACGTGACCAGCAACCCGAACCTGGCGCCGCCCGGCTGGTACATGCTCTTCGCGGTCGACGCCAACGGCGTCCCGTCGATCGCGACCTGGGTGCACCTGGGCGGGCCCTCGGCGCTGGCGGCGACGGCGGAGCCGCCGTCCGCGCACGAGCACACCTTCGCGAACGAACTGGGAGCCCCGAAACCGAACCCGGCCAAGCGGGACTCCGTACCCGTGGCCCCGACCGTGGCCGGCTGCGACCGGCACTACGGGACGGCCGGCGTGTGCGTGCCGACCCGCTTCCCGGCGGAGGTGAAGGAGACGACGAAGGCCCGCTGCGACTGGCTGGCCGCCCACCGGTACCCCCCGCGCATGAAGGTCCACGGCAGCGACCCGCTGCGCCTGGACCAGGACCGCGACGGCCACACCTGCTGACGGCGCGCCCGGAACGCCGGGACCCCGCCGCGCGAGGAGCGCGGCGGGGTCCCGGCGCACGGCGCGGTCGGGGCGTCCGGTCAGTGCTGGTACGCGGCGAGCGAGATGCCGACGTAGTGGGCCACGAACGCCGCGAGGGTCAGGGAGTGGAAGACCTCGTGGAAGCCGAAGAAGCGGGGGGAGGGGTTGGGGCGCTTCATGCCGTAGATGACCCCGCCCACGCTGTAGAGCAGGCCGCCGACGACCACCAGCACCAGCACGGCGATCCCGCCGGTGCGCATGAAGTCGGGGAGGAAGAAGACGGCCGCCCAGCCCATGGCGATGTAGCAGGGGGTGTAGAGCCAGCGCGGGGCGCCGACCCAGAAGACCCGGAAGGCGATGCCGGCCGCGGCCGCGAGCCACACCGCCCACAGCAGCGTGCGCCCGGTGGAGGGCGGGAGCAGCAGGACGGTCAGCGGGGTGTAGGTCCCCGCGATGATCAGGAAGATGTTGGCGTGGTCGAGCCGACGCAGGATGGCCTCGCCCCGGGGGCCCCAGGTGCCGCGGTGGTAGACCGCGCTGACGCCGAAGAGCAGGCAGGCCGTGAGGACGTAGACCCCGCAGGCCACGCGCGCGCGGGTCGAGTCGGTGAAGGCCATCAGCACCAGGCCCGCGACCACCACGGCGGGGAACATCCCGAGGTGCAGCCAGCCGCGCATCAGCGGCTTCTCCTCCAGGGCGGTCTCGGCCGCCTCCAGGGCCTGGATGACCGGGGAGGCCTCGGCGGCCGGGGCGGCGGCGTCAGAAGTCATGCGCGCCATGCTACCTACGCGCCCGTAGGTTTCCGTTAGTCCTCTTTACGGAAGATTGACGGACGTGGCGATGCTCACGTGAGAGGCCCCCTGGACATATGCGCACATGCACCGGATGATCAGATGAGTGCGGTCGACACCGGATGAGCGGAGCGCGAAGCGTCCGGGTCGCAGCCCCCACGGGGCCTACACCAAACAAACCCCTCAACAAGGAGCAATCGTGGCGCGCGACAACGCGGCTCCCACCATCCCGACGACCCACCAGGAGCTCATCTCCTGGGTGGACGAGATCGCAGCCCTCACCCAGCCGGACCGCGTCGTCTGGTGCGACGGCTCCGAGGGCGAGTACGAGCGCCTGTGCGAGGAGCTCGTCGCCAAGGGAACGTTCAAGAAGCTCGACGAGACGAAGCGCCCGAACTCGTACTACGCCGCCTCCGACCCCTCCGACGTCGCGCGCGTCGAGGACCGGACCTTCATCTGCTCCGAGAAGGAGGAGGACGCGGGCCCGACCAACCACTGGAAGGCCCCTTCCGAGATGAAGGAGATCTTCGCCGGTGACAAGGGCGTCTTCCGCGGCTCCATGAAGGGCCGGACGATGTACGTCGTCCCCTTCTGCATGGGACCCCTCGGCTCCGAGCTCTCCGCGATCGGCGTCGAGATCACCGACTCCGCCTACGTCGCCGTCGCGATGCGCACCATGACCCGCATGGGCAAGCCCGTCCTCGACGAGCTCGGCACCGACGGCTTCTTCGTCAAGGCCGTCCACACCCTCGGCGCCCCCCTGGAAGAGGGCCAGGCGGACGTGCCGTGGCCGTGCAACACCACCAAGTACATCTCGCACTTCCCCGAGAGCCGCGAGATCTGGTCCTACGGATCCGGCTACGGCGGCAACGCCCTGCTCGGCAAGAAGTGCTACGCCCTGCGCATCGCGTCCGTCATGGCCCGTGACGAGGGCTGGCTCGCCGAGCACATGCTGATCCTCAAGCTCACCCCGCCGCAGGGTGAGGCGAAGTACCTCGCCGCCGCGTTCCCGAGCGCCTGCGGCAAGACCAACCTGGCCATGCTGGAGCCCACGATCCCCGGCTGGACCGTCGAGACCGTCGGCGACGACATCGCCTGGATGCGCTTCGGCGAGGACGGTCGCCTGTACGCGATCAACCCCGAGGCCGGCTTCTTCGGCGTCGCCCCCGGCACCGGCGAGCACACCAACGCCAACGCCATGAAGACGATGTACGCCAACACCGTCTTCACCAACGTCGCGCTGACCCCGGACGGCGGCGACGTGTGGTGGGAGGGCATGACCGAGGAAGCCCCCGCCCGCCTGATCGACTGGAAGGGCAACGACTGGACCCCGCAGTCCGAGACCCCGGCCGCCCACCCCAACGCCCGCTTCGCCGTCCCCGCCGCCCAGTGCCCGACGATCGCCCCCGAGTGGGAGGACCCCAAGGGCGTCCCGATCTCCGCGATCCTCTTCGGCGGCCGCCGCGCCTCCGCCGTGCCGCTGGTCACCGAGTCCTTCGACTGGAACCACGGCGTCTTCATCGGCTCGAACATCGCCTCCGAGAAGACCGCCGCCGCCGAGGGCAAGGTCGGCGAGCTGCGCCGCGACCCCTTCGCCATGCTGCCGTTCTGCGGCTACAACATGGGCGACTACATGGGCCACTGGGTCAAGGTCGGCGCCGACAAGGACCAGGCCAAGCTCCCGAAGATCTACTACGTGAACTGGTTCCGCAAGAACGACGCGGGCAAGTTCGTGTGGCCCGGCTTCGGCGAGAACAGCCGCGTCCTGAAGTGGATCGTCGGCCGCCTCGACGGCACCGCCGAGGGCGTCGAGACCCCCATCGGCATCCTGCCGGCCAAGAACTCCCTCGACACCGACGGCCTGGACATCCCGGCCGAGGACCTCGACTTCCTCCTCACCGTCGACAAGGAGGTCTGGCGCGAGGAGGCCGCCCTGGTCCCCGAGCACCTCAACACCTACGGCGACCACACTCCCAAGGAGCTGTGGGACCAGTACCACGCGCTCGTCGAGCGCCTGGGCTGAGCCGGCCCGCGCCCTGAAGAAGGGCGCCGAAGAACGTGGGAGCCCCCGACCAAGCGGCGTCCCACCGCTGTGGGAGCCCCCGACCAAGCGGTTCCCACCGCAGCACGTGACCTGTCAGGAGCGTCCGCGCTCCTCCAGATAGGTCGTGTGCGTCTGCTGACGGCGGGCCTCTGCTTCACGGAGGCCCGCCGTCACTCGTTCCGCCTCGTCGTACAGGACCGCCAGCTGCCGCTCCAGGTGCCGCTCCGGAGACTCGCCGCCCGGCGTCAGCCGCGTCCACCAGCGCGCCCGGTTGTAGGCGTCCACGCACTCCGGCACGTCCCACCGGATCGCCCGCGACAGCGAGTGCACCGCCTCCGGATCGGCCGCCAGCGCATCGGCCACCCACCCCGGATCGAGCAGAGCCCCGTACAGCTCCACCAGCTCGGCCAGCTTCCCGCCCGCCGCCGGCGGCAGGTCCACCTCCGCCAGGTACGCGCGCAGCCGCCCGAAGTCCTCCCGGACCACGCCCAACTGCTCGGCGGCGTCCGGATACAGCGGCGCGGCCACCGTCTGCGGCGGGGCGATCAGCGCGCCCGCGCCGTACAGCCCCGCCACCACCACCGGCCAGTACGACCCGCCCACCCCGGCCAGCCCCAGACCCAGCCCGGCCACCCCGCACGCGGAGCCGGCCAGGTTCTTCCCCGACTCCACGTAACCGAGCACACGCCTGCCCAGCGCTCTGCCCGCCGCCCCGGACGCTCTACTGGTAGCCACGGATCTCCTCGAAAGCGCCGCCCAGCGAACCGTTCCCGCCCGTGGCGTCGAAGAGCCGCCCGCCGGTCAGCTCGGTGATGTGCGTGAGCTCCCTGCGGTCCGAATCACCGAACAGCACGGCGAACACCGGCGTGTGCCTGCGCTCCTCGGGCAGCGCGGCGTAGAAGGAGTCGAAGTGCCGCGCCCCCACGCCCTCCGTGTTCTGCCCGTCCGTCATGAGCACGATCGAGGTGAAGGCGTCCCCGCCGCCCTTGCCGAGATGCTCGTACGCCGCCTCCAGACTGCTGTAGACCGCCGTACCCCCCTCCGGCTCCAACGACTTCACATCACCCCGGATCCCGTCCAGGGCCGGACCCGGGTTGCCCGGCTCGACCACGTGCGTCCGCACCTTCTTCACCTTGGACCCGAACGGCAGGAGCGTCACCTCCTCACGGTCCCGGAACCGCTCCCCGATCCCCGAACTCCCGCTGCCCGTCAGCTCCGTGAGCGCCGCCTTCAACCGCCCGATCCGGTCCTCCTCGGCCATCGACCCCGAGGTGTCCAGCACGTACACCGTCCGCGACGGCCGGCGCAGCTCGTTCTCGTACGAGGCCAGCAGGCCGTCCGCGACCGCCAGCGAACCGGGGAACGGCAGCTCCCGCCGCTTGTCCGCGCCCAGCCCGGCCGCCGGCGCCACCCCGGCCGCCACCGGCCGGCGCAACGTCCTCTCCGTGATCGCCCGCTGCGCCTCCGGACCGCGCAGGTACTCCGTCAGCGCCCGGCCCGACTCTCGGGCCCCGGCCGGGGCCGACGTCAGCAGGGTCAGCGGGTAGTGCGCGGTGACCACACCGTCGCGCGGCCGGACCACCGTCAGCGGGGACTTCGCGTCCCGGTTCACCGACAGCAGCACCGACTCGTAGTTCACCAGCGCGTCCACGTCCGAACGCTGGGCGTAGGCGGCGGCCAGCCAGCCGGAGGAGCCCGAGGTCAGCCGCTGCCCCGCGAAGAACTCCTTCAGCCGCGGCGCGGCCGCCTTCACGTCCGCGTCGGTCAGCGCCGCCTGCGCGCCCGACAGGCCCGAGGCCACCGAGACCAACGCCGAGAAACCGGAATTGGAGCGCACCGGATCGGTCATCCCGTACGTGAGCCGCCCGCCGGTGACGGCCTCGTGCACCGCCGACCAGGTGACGTCCTCCGGCTTCCAGCCGAGCCGCGCCAGCGCCTCCGGCCGCACGCCGAGGGCGACGGGCGAGGACATCACCGGGGTCTCGTTGGCGAGCTTCCCGGCCGCCTCGGGACGCAGCCGCAGATAGTCGTTGGAGGACAGCCAGATCGCGTCGTACCTACCGTCCGCCTTCCCCGACGCCACCTGCTCCGCCGCATCCAGGGTCCCGGACCAGGTCAGATCCACACTGACCCCGGTCGCCTTCCGGGCCTGGTCCAGCACCGGCTGCATATCGGCCAGCTCACTGGACGCCAGCACCCGCAGGGTGCCCTCCTTGTAGGCCGTCGGCTTCGCGCCGTCGGGCCGGTCCCCGGAGGTGCAGGCACTCGCGCCCACGAGCGAAGCGAGCACCACGACCGCGATCAGGCCCCGCCGGCCGCCCCGCCCCCGCCCCCGGCCCCTCCCGTGCCCGGTCACCGCGCACCGCCCTCGAGGACACCGGCGGTCCGCGTCCGCGCCAGGTACGCCGACGCCGTCCGCAACTCGCCCGTCAGGGACTCCACGGTCGCGGCCATGTTCTGCGTCGCCTGCACCTTGAACGTGTCGATCGCGTCGAGCGTCTGGTAGATCTGCGCGAACGCCGTCCGCAACGTCTCCGCCCCCACCGCGGGATCGGCCGCGATCCGCTGGATCTCACCGCTCTGCGTGGACAGCATCTGCGCGTTCCCCCGGATCAGGTCCTCCGTCGTGTCGCGCAGGGTGCTGACCTGCTCGACGACCTTGCGCTGGCTCTCCAGGGCCGAGGCCAGCATCACGGCGATCCGCAGCGCGGAGACGGTGGTGGTCGCGGCCCGGTCGACGCCCCTGACCAGCTCGTCGTTGGCGCGCCGCACCACGTCCATCGCCAGGTAGCCCTGGGCGCAGACGGCCAGCTGGGTCAGCAGGTCCTGGTGCTTCTGCCGGACCGGGAAGAGCAGGTCCGCGCGCAGCGCGTCCGCCCCCGACGGATCGGTGTGCTCCGCCTCGGCGATCCGCTGCTCGACGGCGCGGTCCAGGGCCTCGGTGAGGACCGCGTACTCCTGGAGCCTGCCCATGGTCTCCCACAGGCGGGCCCGCTCGGTGTGCAGGGCCGCGTTGTCCCGGCGCAGCTCGTCCTGACCGCTGCGCAGCGCGCCCACGATCCGGTTCAAGACCGCCTGCGAGGACGCGTACTTCGCCACGTGGTCGCGGAACCTGTTGCCGCCCGGCAGCTTCGAGAGCAGCTTGCCCAGGCCCTTGGCGGGCGTGTCGCGCGGGTCGAGGTCCTCGACGGTCCGGCGCAGTTCGACGAGGGAGCCGGCCACCCGGCCCTGGGCGTCGCCGCCCCCGTCGGAGCCGAGGGAGCGCACGGCCCGCTCCAGCATCCGGTTGGACTGCTGGGCGGCGGAGCGGATGTCGGCCGAGCCGAGCCCGGCGATCTCGCCGATGCGCTGCGCGAACTCGGGGGAGCGGGTGTCGATCCCGGTGAGCGAGCCGACGTACTCCCCGGCCCGGCGGGCCATTTCGTCGCGCACGCCGTCCTGGAGCGGAACGAGTCCGGCGGCCTGCTCCGTGCGGACGGGGGCGACGGGCTCGGGCGCGGTGAGGACGAGCGGGGAGTCGTTTCCGCCGGCGGGTGGTGTCGGTGTCGGTATCGGTGTCACGGTGTGTCCCCCTGGCCCTTGGCGCGGGAGGCCAGCGCCATCAGGACCTTGACGGTCGGTGTGCCGACCTGGCGGATGCCGGTCAGCGCGGGGTTGAGGTAGGCGGCGTGCGGGCCGGTCGCGGCCGTGAACTCGGGCACGCCGTCCTGCGGCCGGAACCCGTGGCGCAGGACCAGCTCGCGCAGCTTCGGGTCGGTCGCGAGGAGCGTGCCGAGTTCCCGGGCGTTCTCGCCGAGCGGGACGAAGGTGTGCGCCGTGTTGACCGTGGTGTCCGGGTAGAGGACCACCATGTCGCCCGGATCCTGCTTCTGCAGCAGGAGGGCCGCCACCTGGGACTCGTAGACCAGGATGAGCGGTTCGCCGCTGCCGCTGATGAAGGCGCGAAAGGGGTCGTCGGTGCTCGGCTCCAGCGCGCCCTGTACGGAGATCAGCTTGCGCATCAGGGGCGCGGCGCGGGTGACCCCGGCATCGTCGGAGACGATGTTGCCGCCGTTCGCCACGTGGGAGGCGGCGGCGAGGAAGAGGGCGCCGGAGTTCGAGGTGGCCGGGTCGGTGGTCTTGACGAACACCGTGCCGGTCAGCTCGGCATGGGCGGAGGAGCCGGACAGCTGCTGCCAGGTGCGGTCCTCGCCGGCGGCCTTGAGGAAGGGGCCCATCAGGAGGGTCCCGGAGTTCTTGCCGGTCGTCTTCGCGAGCCCGTTGTCGGCCAGCACCTTGGCGGCGTTGGAGCGGGCGATGACGACGAGCGGGGAGTAGAAGGGCTTGGTCTGCTGCGCGCCCTTGATCCCCGCGGCGGCCTCGACCTCCCTGGCGGGCTCACTGCTGCTGGGGAAGGCGAAGTCGAACTCCTTGAGGGCGAGCTGGTCCATCGCCCAGGAGCCCGAGGTCTCCGTCTTCACGGTGTAGCCCTTGGCGGCAAGGGCCCTGACGACGTCCGGATCGCGGAAGAATTCGGACTTCTCCGAGCCGATGACGCCACGCACGGTCTTCGTTGCCGGCGTTTCCGGGCCCTGCCCGTTCACGAGGGCGACTGCTACGACGCCGCCGATCAGGAGGAGGCCCAGGATGATTCCCAGTATGCGTCTCACGGGTGCAGCGTGCTCGCGGAAACCCACATTCCGCGCGGAGTTGAATGAACGTCAGGTGTCCAGGCGGTCCCACTTCGAAATGCTGTGTGAGCCCGTGGGTGCTGGTGGGAGGGGCGGCCGCCCGGGAGGATCGGGGCATGGGCGTGAGCACGAGCGCGTTGAAGTGGCAGGGCTGGCTGGTGGGTCTGGTGACACTGGCCGGCCTGCTGGTGTTCGCCCCGCTGGGGCTGTACGTGTGGGCCAGCGGGGGCCCGTCGCCCCACGAGGCGGTGGAGGTGGAGCCGCAGGCGCGGGTCACCGCGTGCCGGGTGGATCCGGCCAGCCGCCGGGTGGTGGCGACGGTGGAGGTGACGGGCCGGGGCTCCTACGTCGTCACCGTGGAGTTCCGCGACCGCGAGCACCCGGGACCGGGCACGCGGGCGGCGCAGGCCCTGGTCAAGATCCCGGGCGTCCTGCCGGGCACGGCGGAACGCGCCGAGGCGGTCGGCCCGGTCTGGCCGGCGGCGACGATCCCCTGGTGCGGCGTCGCGGCCACGACGCCGACCGAGCCGACGGGGGCGGGCGAGCCCACGGGGTGACACGGGATGGGCGCGCGAGGCAGGGGCGGAGTCGGCCGGGGCGGGCGCCGAAGAGGCCGGGGCCGGGCGGGGCCGGGGGGCGAGGCCGGGGCCGGGCGGCCGGCGGGGGTCGCCGTGGTCCGCCGGGCTCCCCGCAGGGGTCATGGCGCCCGGTCCGGAGCCTCCGCGGCCCCGGACCGGGGCCGTCAGAGGGCGCCGGCCAGGTCCTGGGACGTGAGGGCGGCGGCGTGCGCGTCCATGCGCTCGGCGGCGAGGATCGCGACGGTGGTGTCGGCGCGGGACGCGGCGACGAGCAGCGCGCGGGCGGCGAGGTCGTGCGCACGCTGGTGCAGGGCCGTGCGGTCGGCGAGGTCGCCCGACCGCGGCGCGCGGGCGGGCTGCGCCCCGCGCAGCCGGGCGACCTGCGCGGCGATGCGCGCGGCGGCCTCGTCGAGGCCGAGCTCGTCGGTGACGGCGAGCAGGGCCGCGAGGTGCCCGGCCAACTGCACGTCCAGGGCTTCGCTGCGGCTGCGGTGCGGGTAGTCGACACTGGCGGCGCCCATGCGGTGGACGACCGACTTGGTGCGGCTCGGCTCGTACATGAGGTGGCCTCCTGCCTGGGTCAGGAGACCATCCTACATTGGAATCGTTCTAAAGTTGAGCTGGATCCTGTCGCCGCTCGAGCGCGACGCAGGGACCAGGGGCTATGGGTGCGGGCCCGCACCGGGCCCGCACCGCCTCACGGCTGCCCGTAGCCGTCCAGGAAGTTGCCGATCCGCGTGACCGCGTCGCCCAGATCCTTCGCGTTCGGCAGCGTCACGATCCGGAAGTGGTCGGGGTCGGGCCAGTTGAAGCCCGTACCGTGCACCACCATGATCTTCTCGGCCCGCAGCAGGTCGAGGACCATCTGCCGGTCGTCCTTGATCTTGTAGACGCCGGGGTCGAGCTTCGGGAACAGGTACAGCGCGCCCTTCGGCTTCACGCAGGTGATGCCGGGGATCTGCGTCAGCAGGTCGTACGCCGTGTCGCGCTGCTCCAGCAGCCGCCCGCCCGGCAGCACCAGGTCCTCGATCGACTGCCGGCCGCCGAGGGCGGTGGCGACGGCGTGCTGCGAGGGCATGTTCGCGCACAGGCGCATGTTGGCCAGGATCGTCAGGCCCTCGATGTACGACGAGGCGTTCTTCTTGGGGCCGCAGACCGCCATCCAGCCGGAGCGGTAGCCGGCGACGCGGTAGTTCTTGGACAGCCCGTTGAAGGTCAGGGTGAGCAGGTCCGGCGCGATGGCGGCGGTGTTGGTGTGGGTCGTTCCGTCGTAGAGGATCCGGTCGTAGATCTCGTCCGAGCAGACGACCAGGTTGTGGCGGCGCGCGATGTCCGTGAGCCCGCGCAGCATCTCGTCGTCGTAGACGGCGCCGGTCGGGTTGTTCGGGTTGATGATCACGATGGCGCGGGTGCGGTCGGTGACCTTGCGCTCGATGTCGGCGAGGTCGGGCATCCAGTCGGCCTGCTCGTCGCACCGGTAGTGCACGGCGGTGCCGCCGGCGAGCGAGACGGAGGCGGTCCACAGCGGGTAGTCCGGCGCGGGGACGAGGACCTCGTCGCCGTCGTCGAGCAGCGCCTGCATCGACATCTGGATCAGCTCGGAAACACCGTTGCCGAGGTAGATGTCCTCGACGTCCAGCTCGATGCCCTTGGTCTGGTAGTGCTGCATGACCGCGCGGCGCGCGGAGAGCAGCCCTTTCGCGTCCCCGTAGCCGTGGGCGTTCCCCAGGTTGCGGAGCATGTCCTCAAGGATCTCCGGCGGACACTCGAAGCCGAAGGCCGCGGGGTTGCCGGTGTTGAGCTTGAGGATGCGATGACCTGCTGCTTCGAGCCGCATCGCCTCTTCGAGCACGGGGCCGCGGATCTCGTAGCAGACATTGGCGAGTTTCGTTGACTGGATCACCTGCATGACGGGAGCTTACGGGCCCGGGCGGGGCCGTGGCGCGCCATTTGGGCGGGTGGGGCACGGATCGATATGTCCCGTTTCGGGCAACGACCGGGTGCCGGTGCGGTCCACCCTTGGAATCCCGGGCCGCGTCCTGTCCGGACCTGCGGAATGGGTGGGGCGCGGGGAGGCGGGCGGTCGGGGGTGTTGCGCTCGTCACGTGGGGGTGGGAGGGGAGGGCGAGGGTAGTGGGCTGAGTACGCGGGCTGAGTACGCGGGCTCATGCGGCGGGCCGGTGGTGGGGAGAGGCTGGGGGTCCGGATCGGCGGCTACCGAGCGGCGAGCGCTGCGGTACGAGGGGCGAGGAGCGTGGGTCAATGGAGTTCGTGGTCGGTGACATGGCGATCACCACGATCGGCCTGGACGGCGACGACCGGGCGATCGAGTTCCTCGTATTCGGCCCGGCGGCCACGGACCAGGGACGCTTCGCGATCCACCGCGAGCACGGCCAAGGCTGGGAGACGGCCCGCCTCACCGTCCCCCCACAGGCGGGCAGCGTCCCGGTGGCGGCGGTGGAGTGGGCGGTGGAGTTCGCCCGGGAGTACCTGTGAGCACGGCGGGCGGGGCTTCGGGTACTGCGGGAGCCTGATTCCTGCTGGGGCTGATCAGGGAGGGTTTGGGGGTTTCCCGCCAGTCCCACTGTCCTTCCGTGCCGGGCCGTCCTGTCAAGGGCGCTCCCTTCGGTCGCGTCGC
>NZ_JBEZLV010000034.1:40808-83164 GCF_040652335.1 Streptomyces sp. NPDC048270 | reverse complement strand
GCCGTCGCCGGGATCGTCGCGGGCCGCAAAGTCGCCGACGGCGTACGGATGCTGGTCGTCCCCGGCTCCGTCCGGGTCGCCCTGCAAGCCGTCGACCCGCCGGAGCCCGTTCCCGGAGCACCCCATGGCCCACCGCGCCGCCCGCCGCACCGCCCACCGCGCGGCCGGCCCGCTGCTCGCCGCCGTCCTCCTCGCCGCCGCGCTGACCGGCTGCGGCGCCGCCACCCCGCTCCCCGCGCAGGCCACCGCGCCCGCGGACACCGCCGCCCCGCCCGCCGTCCTCCCCGCCACCGCCCCCGCGGCCTCCCCCACCGCCGCCCCGCTGCCCGCCTCCGCACCCGTCCGCGTACGGATCCCCGCGGCCGGGGTGGACGCCTCGCCGCTGCTGACGCTGGGGCCGGCCCGTGACGGCACGGTGGAGGTGCCCTCCGTGGCGGACGGGGACAAGATCGGCTGGTACGGCAAGGGCGTCACCCCCGGAGAGACCGGCCCCGCCGTGCTGATCGGCCACTTCGACACCGTCCGCGGCCCGGCCGTACTCAGGGACGTCTCGCGCGTCCGCACCGGCGACGAGATCACGGTCTCCCGGGCGGACGGCAGCACCGCGCTCTTCCGCGTCCGCGAGCTGGAGCAGGTCGACAAGAGGCGGTTCCCCACCGACAAGGTCTACGGGGACACCGCGCGCCCGGAGCTGCGCGTGATCACGTGCGGCGGCCGGATCACCGACGGCCACCGGCCCGACAACATCATTCTGTACGCCGATCTCGTGGGGTGAGACGGCGTGGGGCAGAATCGGGCCCATGAGCAGCCAGCAGCCCACCGACGAGCCCGTGTACGACGACCGGGTCTACCGCTCCTCCACGTCCGTGGTCACCGGGGTGCTGCTGCTCGCGCTGACCGCGTGGCTCTGCGGGGACGCGGTGGTGCGCGGCTCCGGGAACACCCCGTGGATCTCCCTCGCGCTGGCGCTGTGCGTGGTGCCGCTGATCGTGGCCTTCACCATCCGCCCCGCCGTCTTCGCCAATGACGACCGGATGCGCGTGCGCAACCCCTTCCGGGTCATCGAGCTGCCGTGGGCCGCCGTGGACGCGGTGCGCGCCGGGTACTCGGCGGAGGTGCTGGCCGAGGGCTCGAAGTACCAGCTCTGGTCCGTCCCCGTCTCGCTGCGGGAGCGCAAGAAGGCGAGCCGGGGCCAGTTCAGCCGGCGCGGCGGGCTCTCCGGCCGGGGCGCGTCCGTCCAGGACGGCGCGAAGCCGCCGGCGGCCGACGTGCCGCTGCGGGCGGGCGCCGACAAGGTCGTGGACGAACTGCGGGAACTGGCCGAGCGCGGGGCCGCGCGGGCCGGGGCCCAGGGCAGTGTGCGCGTGCAGTGGTCGTACGAGGTGATCGCGCCCGCCGTGGCCGGCGCGGTGCTGCTGATCGTGCTCCTCGCGACGGGCTGACCGCGCCCGGGCCCACACCTGCCCGCCCACCCGCCGGCGTGCCGCGCGGCGCGCAGCATCGCGCCGCCCGCCGGGTCCAGCCCGTTCGGGACCGCCCACCCGTGCCCGCCCGCCCGTGCCTGCCCGCACACACCGTCCGGCACGTCCCCGTACGGGCCTCGGACCGGTCCGCGCGCCTGCCCCGGTACGTGCTCCCCACCACACCCCTCCCGGGGCGGAACCGGCGCTACCGGCCGGTGCGTCCTCGCAGGTGTGCAGCGTCATGAGGCCGGCGACAGCGCCGGCACCGCCATTCATGCCCGGTTCCGGCTCCTGGGCGGCGTCCTGCTGGTCGCCCACCTCCTGGTCGTCGGCTGGCTGACGCTGCGACCACTGGACGTGCCCTGGGCGGAGGCCGCGAACCTGACCCCGCTGGAGGGGATCCGGGCGGATCTCGCCTACGGACCGCTGGAAGGGGCCCGCCGGATCGGCGAGGGGCTGGCGCTGCTGGCCCCGCTGGGGGTGCTGCTGCCGCTGATCAGCGGGCGGCTCGCGCCGTCGGCGCTGTCCGCGTGGTCCTCGCTGGCCCGGACCGCGGCCGCGGGGGCGCTGGTCTCGGTGTGCATCATGATGCTGCAGACCGCGGTGCCGGGGCAGGTGGTCGACGTGGACTCGGTGCTGCTGAACACCGTCGGCGTGCTGCTCGCGCACGCGGCCGTGGTCCCGGCGCTGCGCGCCCGGCTGCGGCGCTCACGTACCGCTTATCAGGGGCCCACCCCGAGAATTTCCAGGGTCGGGCTCGGTCCGTGGACCGAGGTTCTGTCGGCGGTTCCCCGGGAGTATTGAGTCATCGCAAGCTGAGCTGGTCTTCAGAACGGCAGAACAGCGATCCCGGTGAAGGAGAACCCCATGAGCGCCCTTGTCCGCCCCCGTGACGGTCGTTGGATCGGCGGCGTCTGCGCCGGACTGGCCCGGCGTTTCGGAATATCCGCCAACACGATGCGCGTCATATTCGTCGTCTCGTGCGTACTGCCCGGCCCGCAGTTCCTGATCTACCTGGCGCTGTGGCTGCTGCTGCCGAACGAGAAGTCCGCCTCCACCGCCTGGTAGACGGCGGCGGCGACCGGCCGGTCCGGGCGGACCGGCCGCGCGGTGCCGGAGCGCCGGGCCTCGTCAGCCCGCCCGCTGGACCTTCTCCAGCTGCTTGTCGGCGACCTCCTGCGGCACCTGAGTCTTCTGCTGGGCCGCGGCCACGTTGAGGGCCATCAGCCGCACGATGGTGTCGCCCTCGCGCACGACGACCAGGTGGACCTGGGCCGAGACGCCCTGGGCGGCCGCGGTCGTGGTCCAGCTGACGCTCTCGTCGCCGGCCGTGCGGAAGTCGGCGGCCCGCACGTCGCGGTAGCTGCCGCTCTGCTTCTCGACGGTGGCGGTGAAGCCCGTACCGCAGGCGGGCACGGCGGCCCTGAGGCGGGCGATCAGCGCCTTGGCGTCGCTCTCGGTGTAGGAGCTGACGGAGGCGGAGACGGCGAGTCCGACCTGCTTCTGGGAGCCGATGCCCCGGTTGACGGTCTCGCGCGCGGCCGGGTCCGGCTTGTCGCCCATGATGTCGGCCAGCGGCTGGCAGGCCTTCTTGTCGGCCTGCGGCTGGCCGTCGGGGGCGTTCGGGTTCTTGCCCTGCGCGGACACCTGGTAGCCGGGCAGGTCGCCCTGTTCCAGCGCGGACCGCTCCGCCCTGGTGCCGCCGGTCGTGGGCGCGGCGGAGCCGCCGGGCGTCGCGGCGGGGGCGCCGGGCGCTCCGGAGGCGGGGCTCGCGGAGCCCTTGGGGTCCGGGCCCTTGCCCGGCGGGGCGCTGTCGGGGCTGTTCGAGCCGCATCCGACCGCGGTGAGCAGCAGGGCGGGGAGCAGCGCGACCACGGTCGCTCGTACCTTCATGCGCATGACCAAGGACCTCATACCGAAGATGTCGGCGGGCAGTTGGTGGCGATCGTGACACACCGCACGGCGGCACACACACCCCGTCGAAGGGGCGTGCGACCGCCGTGGGCGCGTTCGCATCGCGACAGCGTCAGCCGTTGAGGGCTCCGGTGACCGGGCCCAGCAGGCCGGTGACCGCCTTGGTGGGGTCGCTCGGTCCACCCTCCTCGGAGTTCATCTGCTGCTGGCTGGTCACACCCTGGAGCGCTCCGGTGGCGGTGCCCAGTGCGTCGGTGAGGCCGACGGCCGGAACGGCCGACGCGGTACCGGCGGCGACGGCGGCGAACGCGGCACCGAGAGCGGCGGTACCGAGGATCTTGGCAGCTGACTGCTTCATGAAAACATGTCCTTGCGACGGGGAATTGAGCGGCTCCGAAAGCTAGCCACTTCAAACCCCCGCCCGCAAACATCATTAAATAAGAGAAAGCGCCCGGGAATTGCTCCTCCCGGGCGCTTTCAGTACGTCATGCCATGGCCTAGGCCGAGACAGAACCGCTGGTGGAAGCGGTCTGCTGGAACAGCCACTCCGACTTCAGCTCCGCATAGCCGGGCTTGATGACCTCGTTGATCATGGCCAGTCGTTCATCGAAAGGAATGAACGCGGACTTCATCGCATTGACGGTGAACCACTGCATGTCGTCCAGCGTGTAGCCGAAGGTGTCCACGAGGTGCTCGAACTCGCGGCTCATGCTGGTGCCGCTCATCAGACGGTTGTCGGTGTTGACCGTGAGCCTGAAGTGCAGCTTCCGCAGCAGACCGATCGGGTGCTCGGCGTACGAGGCGGCCGCGGCGGTCTGGAGGTTCGACGTGGGGCACATCTCCAGGGGGATGCGCTTGTCCCGGACGTAGGACGCCAGCCGGCCCAGCTTCACGGAGCCGTCCTCGGCGACCTCGATGTCGTCGATGATCTTCACGCCGTGACCGAGCCGGTCGGCGCCGCACCACTGCAGGGCCTGCCAGATCGACGGCAGGCCGAAGGCCTCGCCCGCGTGGATCGTGAAGTGGTTGTTCTCGCGCTTGAGGTACTCGAAGGCGTCGAGGTGGCGGGTGGGGGGGAACCCGGCCTCGGCGCCGGCGATGTCGAAGCCGACCACGCCGTTGTCGCGGTAGCGGTTGGCCAGCTCCGCAATCTCCAGCGCGCGGGCGGCGTGGCGCATCGCGGTCAGCAGGGCGCCGACGCGGATGCGGTGGCCGGCGGCCTTCGCACGCCGCTCGCCCTCGCGGAAGCCGTCGTTCACGGCCTCGACGACCTCTTCGAGGGTCAGGCCGGCTTCCAGGTGCTGCTCGGGGGCGTAGCGGATCTCGGCGTACACGACGCCGTCCTCGGCCAGGTCCTCGGCGCACTCGGCGGCGACCCGGAAGAGCGCCTCCTTCGTCTGCATGACCGCGCAGGTGTGCGCGAAGGTCTCGAGGTAGCGCGGGAGGGAGCCGGAGTCGGCGGCTTCCCGGAACCAGATGCCGAGCTTGTCGGCGTCGGTCTCGGGGAGGCTCTCGTAGCCGGCGTCGCGGGCCAGCTCGATGATGGTCCCGGGTCGCAGTCCACCGTCGAGGTGATCGTGCAGCAGCACCTTCGGGGAGCGGCGGATCTGATCCGGGGTCGGCAGGTTGGGGGTCTCGCTCGTCATCTGGGCACTCTAACTCCTACGCGCGTAGAGCGGGTGCCGGCCGCGTGCGCCGATATGTAACAGAGACCGCACGGACGGATGTCGTACACCTCGGCGTCTGAGACTGTTCCGCCATGGATCAGCATGCGCCGCCGGCGCGCGGGGCCCGCCTGGGGCGGGCCGCCGGCGCGAACGGCACGGGTTCGACGGTCAGTGGTGTGGTGCTCCTGCTTCCCGGGGCGTCCAGACTCTCCCCCGGTCCGCTGCGCCCGCTGGGGCGGGCGCTGGCCCGGGCGGGCGGTACGGAAGGGCTGGTCGCGCACACCGTCATCCACGGCGGGGGAACCTCCCGCGAGGAGCAGGCGGGGTGGGCCGCGGACGAGGCGGTACGGCGGTACGGGGACGTGCCCGTGTGCCTGGCCGGGTACGGAGCGGGCGGCCTGGCCGCGCTGCGGGCGGCGGGCCACGACGCCGTCAACTCGGTGGTGTCGCTGTCCCCTTGCCTTGCCCCGGGGGCCCTGCCCGGCTCGCCTGAACCGGTGAAGCAGCTGGCGGGGCGGCAGGTGCTGATCGTGCACGGCACCAACGACGCGCGCAGCGACCCGGAGGCATCGTTCCAGCTGGCGGCGCGGGCCAAGAAGGCGAATCGTTCCACGTGCCGGTTCGAGGTCCACTCGGACGGGCACGGGCTGCGCGAGCACCAGCCGGAAGTCGTGGCGCTGGCCGTGGACTTCGTCCTCGGCGCGGTGTGCTCGGGGCGGTACTCGCGGCCGGTGACCGACGCGCTGGCCGCTCCGCCCCCGCTGGGCCTGCGGATGCCCCTGGCCTCCGGGTTCGGGCGCTCGCTCCGGCGGTGAGGCGGGGGCAGCGCGGGGCGCGGGGCGGAGGGCCGCGCGGGGGCGGTACGGCGGGGCCATCGCGCGTACCGTGAGGAGTGGACTCGGGGCGATCTACTCCCGGAGGCGATGGATCATGGCCGGAATGGTGTCCAGGAGCTTCGACCAGGCCGACGAGACCCGCCCGTTCGTCGACGGCAAGGGCAGGCTGGACCTGCTGGAGGCGGGCGGCGCCGCCGTCGGGCGCGCCACCTTCGAGCCCGGATGGAAGTGGTCGGACCACGTCAAGCCGCTGGCCGGGACGGACAGCTGCCGGGCCGACCACACCGGCTACGTGGTGAGCGGCCGCATGAAGGTCGTCATGGACGACGGGGAGAGCACCGAGTTCGGCCCCGGCGACTACATGCGGGTGCCTCCCGGGCACGACGCCTGGGTCCTGGGCGACGAACCCTGCGTCACGCTGGACTGGACCGGCTTCGCCGACTACGCGAAGCCCTCGGGCTGACGGATCCGCCGGTCCGCGGGCCGCATCAGGCCGGCGGCCCGGTCCAGGATGCGGGCCAGCGCCCCCGCCGTCGGGGCGGTGGCCAGGACGTACGCGTGGTGCAGACCGCCGGTCGGGGCACGGCGGACCGCGGCCCCGGGCGGGATCTCCAGCTGTACCCGGACCACCCCCGGCACGGCCCGCGCCGCCGCGATCCCCGGCCGCACCGCGCCGGGGCCGGGGCCTGGCGGGAAGTCCACGTACCGCAGCCCCGCGTAGGCGGCGCGCGGGGTGCGCACGGGCTCGGGCAGGCCGAGCCCGGCGGCGAGCGCGAGGGCCAGCACGTCGGTGCCGTGGGCGATCCGCAGCAGGCGGCCGAACTCCTCGGCGCCGGGGCGGGCGTGGGCCTCGACGAGACGGGGGCCGTGCGCGGTGAGGATGACCTCGGTGTGGGAGGGGCCGTCGTGGTGTCCGGCGAGGTCGAGGACGCCCCGTACGAGCGCGCGTACGGCCTCCGCGGTCGAGGGGTCCAGGGCGACCGGCAGGTCGTGGCCGGTGGCCGTGAGACGGGGGCCGGTGAGGCGGCGGGACCAGCCCAGGACGCGGTGCCGGCCGCCGCGGGAGAGGGCTTCGACGGTGAGCTCCGGCCCCTCGAGGTACTCCTCGACGAGGAGGTCGGTGATCTCCGGGTAGCCGAGGGCGGCGGCCCGCGCCTCGGCCTCGTCGTGGACCAGCCGGACCCCCTCGCCGTCGGCGCCCGCCCGGGGCTTGATGACGCAGGGGTAGCCGATGAGGGTGGCGACGAAGGGGAGGGTCTCGGCGCGTCCGCAGCGGGCGAAGGAGACGGGCCGGCCGGGGTGCAGCGTGTTGGAGCGGGCGCGCAGGACGGCCTTGTCCATGAGGGCGGTGACGGCGGCGGTGGGGGTCCCCGGCAGGCCCAGCTCCTCGTTGGCGCGGGCGGCGGCGAGGGCTCCGGCGGCGTCGAAGCCGAAGACGGCGGCGCGGCCGCGGCGCACGGCTTCCATCCCGCCGACCGCCCCGATGAGGTGGCGGTGGTCGCGCCAGTCCGTCCGTACCCGCCGCTCCGCCCCCTCACGGTCGGATGGCACCGATGGATCCGGCGCGACCACCACGGTGCGGGCGCCCGCACGGCGGGCGGCCGCCACCACGGCGGGTCGCGGGCTCAGCAGGACAGCCACGGGCCCCCGTCCGTTCCTGGGTGTCCCCTGCCGCATACCGCGCTCCCCCCTCACGCCGTGCGACCACTGTGCCCCCTTCGGCATATGCCGAAAGCCGCCTGACAGGGGTCGTCTTGCCGCCTTGCGGGAATACGAGGGGTTTACGAACAGACACAGGCCGGGACGAATAGGCATATGCCAGCCGATGAAGCCGAAGCACTGAGCCCCGCGGCCCGGCGCCTCTACGCGTACGCCGTCGAGCGGCACGCCTTTGACGCCGCCGAGGCCACCGAGGCCCTGGGCGTGCGCGCGGCCGCCGCGATCACGGAGCTGTCCGCCGCGCACCTGCTCCAGCGGGCGCCCGGCGGCGGGCCCGACCGGTGGAGCGCCGTCGCGCCCCGGGCGGCGGCGGCGCGCGCGCTGGCCCCGCTGGCCCAGCTCGTCCGGGAGACCCACGACGAGATGGACCGGCTGCGGGGGCGGCTGGAGGCGCTGGTGCCGGCGTACGAGGCGGGGACCGCGCACCGGGATCTGAGCGGTTCGGGCCGCCTGGAGCTGGTGACGGACCTCGGCGCGGTACGGGGGCTGATCGCGGAGCTGGTCGCGGCGTGCGAGCGGGAGCTGCTGACCTCGCAGCCGGGGGGCGGGCGGCCGCTGGAGACGCTGGAGGAGTCGATCGGGCGGGACGAGTCGCTGCTGGCGCGCGGGGTCCGGATGCGGACGCTCTACCAGCACACGGCCCGGTACTCGCGCCCCACGGCGGCGTACGTGGAACGGGTGACGGCGCTGGGGGCGCAGGTACGGACCCTGGGCGACGGGCTGATGCGGATGCTGGTCTTCGACGACCACACGGGCCTGATGGCGGTGCCGGACCGCAGCGGGGCCGCGCTGGTGGTGCGCGAGCCGAACGTCGTGCACTTCATGCGGGGCGCCTTCGAGCGGTCCTGGCTGGGCGCCGAGCCGTTCCCCACGACGGTGAGCCCGGACGCGGCGCGGTCGATCTCGGACGAGCTGCGGCAGACCATCGTGCGGCTGCTGTCGGAGGGTTTGGAGGACAAGGTGATCGCGCGGCGGCTGGGCATGTCGGAGCGGACCTGCCAGCGGCACATCGCGGAGATCATGCGGGCCGTCGGTGCCAAGTCCCGCTTCCAGGCCGGGTACTTGCTGGCCACGCCGCCGCCCGGGCCCCCGGAGGCCTAGGCCGGCGGCTCGAGCTCCGGGATCAGGCGGCCCCGGCGGGACAGCAAGAAGCGCTTGAACTCCGCCACCGGCGGGGTGTCGGGGTGGCCGTCCAGCCAGGCGAGGCCGATCTCGCGGACGGCGCGCGGGGCGGTGACGGTCAGTTCGACGACGCCCGGGCGGGCCACGGCCGGCGGCGGCAGCAGGGCCACCCCCAGGCCGGCGGCGACCAGGCCGCGCAGGGTCTCGGCCTCCTCGCCCTCGAAGGCGACCCGGGGGGTGAACCCGGCCTCGGCGCACAGGTCGTCGGTGATGCGGCGCAGTCCGTAGCCCGGCTCCAGGGTGACGAAGGTTTCCTCGGCGGCCTCGGCGAGGCGGATGCGCTTGCGTCCCGCGAGGCGGTGGTCGTCGGGGACGACCAGGCGCAGCCGCTGCTCGTCGAGCCGGCGGGCGACCAGGTCGGGGGCGTCGGGCAGCGGCGAGGTGAGGCAGAGGTCGAGCTCGCCGGCGCGCAGCCGCTCCAGCATGGCCTCGCCGTAGTTCTGGACGAGGGAGAAGCGCACGCGCGGATGGTCGGCGCGGAAGGCGCGGATGAGGCCGGGTACGGTCTCGGGGCCGAGGGTGTGCAGGAAGCCGAAGGCGACCTTGCCGAAGGACGGGTCGGCGTCCTGCTGGACCGATTCGGCGGCGCGGGCGATCCCGTCCAGGGCCTGTTCGGCGGAGGCCAGGAAGGTGCGGCCGGCCGTGGTGAGGGCGACGGTGCGGCCCTTGCGGGCGAACAGCGTGACGCCGAGGTCCTGTTCGAGGCGGACCATGGCCCGCGACAACGTCGACTGGGGGACGCCCAGTTCGTGGGCGGCCCGGGTGACGTGCTCGTGCCGGGCGACGGCCGCGAAGTACGCGAGCCGGGGAGCCAGCAGACGTGTCACGGACGCGTCTTCTTCGTTACGGTTCATCGACAGGCGCCGCCCTGAGCTGTGCTGATGCATGAGTGGATCGATTATCGCGAATCCGTGCATTGGACGCATCAAAAACGCGGGCCTACCTTCGAGGTATGCCTCCCGTTCATACCGGGGCACCTGTGATCCCAGGTGCCTCCACCCCGTCGTCGCCTCGGCCCGAACCGCACTCCCCCGGCCGCCCCGGCTACCGCCGGATGAGCCTCGCGCTCTTCGCCGCCGGACTCGCCACCTTCGCCCTCCTCTACTCCACCCAGGCGCTGCTGCCCGCGATCTCCGACGGGTTCGGGGTGACGGCGGGCCAGGCCAGCTGGACGGTATCCGCGGCCACCGGGGCGCTCGCCCTGTTCGTCCTGCCGCTGAGCGCACTGTCCGAGCGGTTCGGGCGCACCCGGATGATGACCTGGTCGATGGTCGTGGCCGTGGGCCTCGGCCTGCTGGTGCCCTTCGCGCCGAACCTCGAGTGGCTGGTGGCCCTGCGGGCCGTCCAGGGCGCGGCGATCGCCGGGATCCCCGCCTCCGCGATGGCGTACCTGGCGGAGGAGGTCAAGCCGAAGGCCCTGGTCGGGGCGATCGGCCTGTTCGTGGCGGGCAACTCCATCGGCGGGATGAGCGGCCGCCTCGTCACCGGCTGGGGCGCGCAGTTCGGCGGCTGGCGGGCGGGCCTGCTGACCGTCGGGCTGATGGCGCTGGCCTGCGCGGCGGCCTTCCTGGTGCTGCTGCCCCGGGCGCGGTTCTTCCGCCCGGCCTCGCTGAACCCGCGGGCGGTGGGCCGTACCGTCGCCGGTCACCTGCGCGATCCGCTGCTGCTGCGGCTGTACGGGATCGGCGCGCTGTTCATGACCGTCTTCGGCGCCGTGTACACCGTCATCGGCTACCGGCTGGTGGACGAGCCGTTCTCGCTCGGGCAGGGCGTGGTCGGGTCGGTCTTCCTGATCTACCTGGTGGGCACGGTCTCCTCGGCGGCGGCCGGACAGCTGGTGGCCCGCACGGGCCGGCGCGGCGC
Organism: Streptomyces sp. NPDC048270; assembly: GCF_040652335.1. NCBI lineage: Bacteria > Bacillati > Actinomycetota > Actinomycetes > Kitasatosporales > Streptomycetaceae > Streptomyces > Streptomyces sp. NPDC048270. Next base: position 72,520 of record NZ_JBEZLV010000034.1, on the reverse strand, counting down.
GCTGTACCTGGCCGTGACCACCACCGCGCTCGGACTGCTGCTGTCGCTGTCCGAGTCCCTGGCGGCGATCCTGCTCGGCCTGGTCCTGATCACGGCGGGCTTCTTCGCGGGGCACGCGGTGGCCTCGGCCGCGGTGAGCCGGACGGCGCGCACGGGCCGTGCGCAGGCCTCGGCGCTCTACCAGTCCGCGTACTACCTGGGCTCCAGCGCGGGCGGCACCCTGGGCGCCCTCGCCTACCACTCGGCGGGATGGGCGGCGACGGTGGGCATCGCGCTGCTGGCCGTGCTCGGCGTCGTCTCGATCACGCTGTACGGGTCCCACGCGGCCCGCGCGGAGCGGCGCGTGCCGGCTTCGGCCGCGACCGTGCGCTGAGGGCCACCGGCCACCGGCCGTAAACGGAATCGGTCCTTAAATACGTCTCCCCGCAGGCAACTCGTGTCGGTTTTCCGGGCATTCAACACGGTGAACCGATGCAGGGCGAAATGGGGAGGGTGCCATGGGGACGCGCATGCGCGCGGCGGCGGTGTTCGGCGGGGCGGTGGCGCTGGCGCTGCCGCTGGTGGTCGCGGGAGGCGGGCCGGCCGGGGCCGCGTCGTGCAACCTCGGCACCGGGCCGTACCAGCGGCAGGTGGAGCGGTTCCTGGGGCGGCCGGTGGACGGCCGGCAGTCGGCGGCCGACTGCACGGCGATCAGGTCGTTCCAGTCGAGCCACGGGATCACCCCCACGCAGGGCTACGCCGGGCCGCTGACCTGGCAGACGATGAGCACGATGCTGGCCCAGCGGGCGGCCGGCCGCACGCCGAACAAGGCGGGCCACTGCCCGGTGAACCGGGGGCGGATCGCCTGCGTCGACCTGACGCGGCAGCTCAGCTGGATCCAGGACGGCGCCACCCTGAAGTACGGCCCGGTCCCGGTCCGCACCGGCAAGGACGGCACGGAGACCCGGACCGGCCTGAAGAAGATCTACCACCGCAGCATCGACCACTGGTCGACGGTCTACCACGTGTCGATGCCGTACGCGCAGTTCTTCGACGGGGGCATCGCCTTCCACTCGACCACCAAGAGCATGTGGAACCCGCCCGGCTCGGGCGGCTGCGTGAACATGCGGTCCGCCGACGCCAAGGCGTACTGGAACCTGCTGGGCAAGGGCGAGGACGTCTACGTCTACGGGCGCAAGCCCGGCACGTGACGGGCGGCCCGCGGCCGTTCCGGCTGCCGTTGTCGGACCCCTCCGGTAGGTTCCGAAGGAGTGGACCTACCTGGGGGCGACGACAGCCATGAGTGACCTCGCGACGACACCGACGGACCTCGACACCGCGCTGGACCGCTACCGGGTCGAGCTGACCGGGTACTGCTACCGGATGCTCGGCTCGTCCTTCGACGCCGAGGACGCGGTGCAGGACACGTACATCCGCGCCTGGCGCAGCTTCGAGAAGTTCGAGGGCCGCTCCTCGCTGCGGTCGTGGCTCTACCGGATCGCCACCAACGTCTGCCTGGACCTGTTGAACGCGGGGAACAAGCGGGCCCGGCCGATGGACCTGAGCGCCCCGCAGCACCAGGCCTCCGCGGTGCTGAACGAACGGCCGGAGGTGACCTGGCTGGAGCCGGTCCCCGACGGCCGGGTGCTGCCGCAGACGGCCGACCCCGCGGAGATGGCGCTGGCGCGGGAATCGGTGCGCCTCGCGTTCGTCGCGGCCCTGCAGCACCTGCCGGCGAAGCAGCGGGCGGTGCTGATCCTGCGCGAGGTGCTGGCGTGGAAGGCCGACGAGGTCGCGACGCTGCTGGAGACCACGGTGGCCTCGGTGAACAGCGCGCTGCAGCGGGCGCGGGCCACGCTGGCCGCGCACGGGATCCGCGACAGCGATCCCGCGGACCCGCTGGACGCGGACCAGGCGAAGCTGCTGGAGCAGTACCTGTCGGCCTTCGAGGCCTATGACATCTCGCGGCTCACCGCGCTGCTGCACGAGGACGCGGTGCTGTCGATGCCGCCGTTCGACCTGTGGCTGCGGGGCCACGAGGACATCGCCGCCTGGCACCTGAACCAGGGCATCGGCTGCAAGGGCTCCCGCCTGGTCGCGACGACGGCGAACGGGATGCCGGCCTTCGGCCAGTACCGGCCGGCGGCCTCCGGGAAGGGCCACACCCCGTGGGCGCTCCAGGTCCTGGAGATCTCAGACGGCAGGATCGTCGGGCTCAACGCCTTCCTGGACACCGCCCGCTGGTTCCCCCTCTTCGGCCTCCCCGAGCAGCTCGACGAGGCCTACGAGGCCCAGTAGGGCCCGCAGCCGCCCGTCGGCGCCGGTCACCCTCAGCGGGGTGCCGTGCCGGCGGGCGGTGAGCGCCATGCGCGCGAGCGCGTCGACGCTGCCGAGGCCGGCGGCCTCGACGGCCCGCACGTCGCACACGACGAGGGCGGGTCCGTCGCGGCAGGCCTCGCTCACGCGCGCGCAGAGCGCGGGGACGTCGGCCAGGGAGCCCTCCAGGGCCAGGGTTCTGGTCTCCACGAGGGGATGACCGTCCCCGGCCCCGGAACTCATCGGCAGGGGCCCGCCGGGGGTCAGGCGATGCGGTCCAGCACGATCGGCGTGGCGGAGAAGGCCGTGCCCGCCGGGGCGACGTCGTACGAGCCGTCCAGGGAGGCGAGGGCGTACTCGAACTTCTCCGGGGTGTCCGTGTGCAGGGTCATCAGCGGCTGGCCCGCGGTCACCGTGTCGCCCGGCTTCGCGTGGAGCTCGATGCCCGCGCCCGCCTGCACCGGGTCCTCCTTGCGGGCGCGGCCCGCGCCCAGGCGCCAGGCACCGACGCCCACCGCGTACGCGTCGAGGCGGGTCAGTACGCCCGAGGCCGACGCGGTGACCACGTGCTGCTCGCGGGCGACGGGCAGGGCCGCGTCCGGGTCGCCGCCCTGGGCCGCGATCATCCGGCGCCAGTGGTCCATCGCGGAGCCGTCGGCCAGGGCCTTCGCCGGGTCGGCGTCCTTGATGCCCGCGGCGTCCAGCATCTCCCTGGCCAGGGCGATGGTCAGCTCGACCACGTCCGCGGGGCCGCCGCCCGCGAGGACCTCCACCGACTCGCGCACTTCCAGCGCGTTGCCGGCCGTCAGGCCGAGGGGGGTGGACATGTCGGTGAGCAGGGCGACCGTCTTGACGCCCGAGTCGGTGCCCAGGCCCACCATGGTCCGCGCCAGCTCGCGCGCGTCCTCGATGTTCTTCATGAAGGCGCCGCTGCCGACCTTGACGTCGAGGACGAGCGAGCCCGTGCCCTCGGCGATCTTCTTCGACATGATCGAGGAGGCGATCAGCGGGATGGCCTCGACCGTGCCCGTCACGTCGCGCAGGGCGTAGAGCTTCTTGTCCGCCGGGGCCAGGCCGTCGCCGGCCGCGCAGATGACGGCGCCGGTGGTGTCCAGGACGTGCAGCATCTCCTCGTTCGACAGCAGGGCGCGCCAGCCGGGGATGGACTCCAGCTTGTCGAGGGTGCCGCCGGTGTGGCCGAGCCCGCGGCCGGACAGCTGCGGAACGGCCGCGCCGCACGCGGCGACGAGCGGGGCCAGCGGCAGCGTGATCTTGTCGCCGACACCGCCGGTGGAGTGCTTGTCGGCGGTGGGGCGGGAGAGGGAGTCGAAGTTCATCCGCTCGCCGGAGGCGATCATCGCCGCGGTCCAGCGGGCGATCTCGGTCCGGTTCATCCCGTTGAGCAGGATGGCCATCGCCAGCGCCGACATCTGCTCGTCGGCGACGACACCGCGGGTGTACGCGTCGATGACCCAGTCGATCTGCTCGGGGCTCAGCTCACCGCGGTCCCGCTTGGTCCGGATGACGGAGATGACGTCCATGTGGTGCTTCCTTCTACGCGCATAGAGAGAGGGGATTGCGGAAGTACGACGGCCCCCCGCCCGGGCGGGCGGAGGGCCGTCGGCACGGCTATCTCAAGTGGTCCGGCCCGAAGGCCTGCGGCAGCATCTCCGCCAGCGGAAGGATCCCCTTCGGGGTCTCCACCAGCAGTTCCGGGCCGCCGAATTCGAAGAGCAGCTGTCGGCAGCGGCCGCACGGGACGAGGATCTCGCCCCGGCCGTCGACACAGGTGAAGTGCGTCAGCCGGCCGCCGCCCGTGGCCTGGAGGGAGGACACCAGGCCGCACTCGGCGCACAGGCTGAGTCCGTAGCTCGCGTTCTCGACGTTGCAGCCGACGACGGTCCTGCCGTCCTCGACCAGGGCGGCGACACCGACCGGGAAGCCCGAGTACGGGGCGTAGGCCCGGGACATGGCGTCCCGGGCGGCCTCGCGCAGGGCCTCCCAGTCGACGGCGGGCGCGCTCGTCACTTGCCCTGGCCCTTGCGGTACGGCATCCCGTCCGCCTTGGGCATCCGCAGCCGCTGCGCCGACAGCGCGAGCACCAGCAGGGTGGTCACGTACGGGGCGGCGTCCACGAACTGGCTGGGCACCGAGTCGGTGAGGACGTACCAGACGAAGAGCAGCGCGGCGCAGGCCGCCGAGATGCCGGCCTGGAGGTACTTCTTCTTGTACAGCTGCCAGACGCAGACCAGCACCAGCAGGATCGCGATCAGCAGCAGCATCGCGTGGACGTTCGTGGCGCCACCGCGCAGCTTGAGGCTGTCGATGAAGCCGAACAGGCCCGCGCCCAGCGCCATGCCGCCCGGCATCCAGTTGCCGAAGATCATGGCGGCGAGGCCGATGTAGCCGCGGCCGCCGGTCTGGCCCTCCTGGTAGATGGGGCTGGCGACCTCGGACAGGTACACGCCGCCGAGGCCCGCCAGGGCGCCCGAGACGATCACGGCGATGTACTTGTACTTGTACACGTTGACGCCGAGGGACTCCGCCGCGATGGGGTTCTCACCGCAGGAGCGCAGCCGCAGGCCGAAGGTGGTCCGCCACAGCACCCACCAGGTGGCCGGGATCAGCAGCAGGGCGACGATGGTCAGCAGCGAGAGCTCGGTGACCAGGCCGCCGATGACGCCGGCGAGGTCCGAGACGAAGAACCAGTGCTTGCCCTGGAGATCGGACATCCAGTCGGACAGCCCCGGCACGGTGATCTTGTAGATCGGCTCGACCTGCGGCGACTGCTTGGAGGAGCCGCCCGGCGCCTCGGCGAAGGTGAAGTTCGACAGGTACTGGGTGAAGCCCAGCGCCAGGATGTTGATCGCCACACCGGAGACGATGTGGTTGACGTTGAACGTGACGGTGATGATCGCGTGCAGCAGGCCGCCCAGGGCGCCGCCGGCGATGCCGACGAGCACACCGGTCCACGGACCCCACTGGTAGCCGGCCCAGGCACCGAACCAGGTGCCGAGGATCATCATGCCCTCGAGGCCGATGTTGACGACGCCCGCGCGCTCGGCCCACAGGCCGCCGAGGCCGGCGAGGCCGATCGGGACGGCGAGGGACAGGGCGCCGGAGACCTGGCCGACCGAGGTCAGGTCGTTGGCCCCGCTGATCAGGCGGACCAGCGAGACCAGCGCGAGGCCGCCCGCGATGATCAGCAGGATCCAGGGCAGGGTGAGCTTCTTGCGGCCGCCGGACTTCTTCGGGGCGGCGGCCGTCGCGGAGACAGTGCTGGTGCTCACGCCGCGACCTCCTTGTCGGTCTTGATGGCGTGCCCGGCGGCGAGCTCCTCGCCGACCTTCTGCTGCTGGCGCCGGATGCCGTAGCGGCGGACGAGTTCGTACGAGACGACGACCGCGATCACGATCAGGCCCTTCATGATCGTGCCGATCTCCTTCGCGTAGCCGGCCTGGTCGAGCGAGGCCGAGGCCTTGTCGATGAAGGCCATCAGGAACGCGGCGAAGAGGATGCCGACCGGGCTGTTGCGGCCGAGCAGCGCGATGGTGATGCCGGTGAAGCCGACACCGACCGGGAAGGCCAGGTTGTAGGTGTGCGTCTCGCCCAGCAGCTGCGGCATGCCGGCGAGGCCGGCGACCGCGCCGGAGATGAGCATCGAGGTGATGATCATCTTCTTGGCGTCGACGCCGGAGGCCTGCGCGGCGGACTCGCTGGCGCCGGTGGCGCGCAGGTCGAAGCCGAAGCGGGTCCGGTTGAGCACGAACCAGTAGACGACGCCGAGGGCGAAGGCCACGAAGGTGAAGCCGTAGATCTCCAGCCCGTCGCCGAGGGACACCGCCGGGAACCAGCCCGACTCGGCGATGTCGCCGGTGGTCAGGTCGTTGGAGCCCTCGAGCTGGACGCCGAGGTTCTTCGGCAGCATCATCCAGGCGATCAGGCTGGTCGCGATGGCGTTCAGCATGATCGTGGAGACGACCTCGCTCACCCCGCGCTTGGCCTTGAGCACACCGGCGATGCCGGACCAGAAGGCGCCGACGAGCATCGCCACGAGGACGATCAGCAGCAGGTGCAGCGGGCCCGGCAGGGTCACGGCCGCACCGACCACGGCGGAGAGCATCGCCGCGAGGCGGTACTGGCCGTCGACGCCGATGTTGAACAGGTTCATCCTGAAGCCGATGGCCACGGCCAGCGCCGCCAGGTAGTACGTGCCGGCCTGGTTCACGATGAGGACCTGGACGTCCTCGTAGCCGGCGTTCTCCACCATGAGGCGCAGCGGCTCGATCGGGTCGATGCCCGTCGCCGCCAGCACGATCACGGTCAGCAGGAAGGCGCTGACCAGGGCGAGCACGGGCCCGGCCAAGCCGAGGAGCAGCCGGTCCTTGTCGAATTTCTTCATCGGGCCTCGTCCTCCGGTGCATCGGTACCGGGCTCGGTACCGGCGGCGGAGTGGTTGTCGGTTGCTTCCAGGTGCCCGGAGGCGGCGCCCGTCATGGCGGTGCCGAGCTCCTCCGGGGTGACGGTCGCGGGGTCGGCGTCGGCGACCAGGCGGCCGCGGTAGATCACCCGCAGGGTGTCGGACAGGCCGATGAGCTCGTCCAGGTCCGCGGAGATGAGCAGGACGGCCAGGCCCTCGCGGCGGGCCTCGCGGATCGCGTCCCAGATCTGCGCCTGCGCGCCGACGTCCACACCGCGGGTGGGGTGGGCGGCGATCAGGAACTTCGGGTTGTGGCTCATCTCGCGGCCGACGATCAGCTTCTGCTGGTTGCCGCCGGAGAGCGAGGCCGCGGTGACCTCGATGCCGGGCGTGCGGACGTCGTACTCGCGCACGATCCGCTCGGTGTCCTTGCGGGCCGCCTTGATGTCGAGGATGCCGCGCTTGGAGTTGGGCGCCTCGGTGACGTGGCCCAGGATGCGGTTCTCCCACAGCGGGGACTCCAGCAGCAGGCCGTGCCGGTGCCGGTCCTCGGGGATGTAGCCGATGCCGGCCACGCGGCGCTTGCGGACCGGGGCGCCGGTGATGTCGTCGCCGTCCAGCACGACCGCGCCCGCGTCGGGGGCGGCCATGCCCATCAGGGCTTCGATGAGCTCGGTCTGGCCGTTGCCCTCGACGCCCGCGATGCCGAGCACCTCGCCCTTGTGGATGGTGAAGGTGACGTCGTTCAGCAGGAGGCGGCCGGCCTCGGCGTGCTCGATGGTCGCGGAGTCCGCGGGGATCGCGCGCGCCATGACCTCGGGCTCGGCGACGAGGGTGCCGCCCGCTGCCAGGGTCAGGCCCCGGACCTCCAGCATCGGCGTGGTGGTGACCGTGGACTCGCGGGTCTCCGGCGAGGGGAGTTCGGCGCCGACCATCAGCTCGGCGAGCTGCTTGGTGGTGGCCGTCTTCGGGTCGGCGGTGCCGACCGTGGTGCCGCGCCGGATGACGGTGATGTCGTCGGCGACCTTCAGGACCTCGCCCAGCTTGTGCGAGATGAAGATGACGGTCAGGCCCTCGGCCTTGAGCTCGCGCAGGTTGTCGAAGAGCGCGTCCACTTCCTGCGGCACGAGCACGGCGGTCGGCTCGTCGAGGATGAGGATCTTGGCGCCGCGGTAGAGGACCTTGAGGATCTCCACGCGCTGGCGGTCGGCGACGCCCAGGTCCTCGACCAGGGCGTCGGGACGGACGCCGAGGCCGTAGGCGTCCGAGATCTCCTGGATCTTCTTACGGGCCTTGGCGCCGATGCCGTACAGCTTCTCGCCGCCGAGAACCACGTTCTCCAGGACGGTGAGGTTGTCGGCGAGCATGAAGTGCTGGTGCACCATGCCGATGCCGCGGGCGATGGCGTCGCCGGGGCTGCTGAAGGTGACCTGCTCCCCGTCGATGGCGATGGTGCCCTCGTCCGGCTTCTGCATGCCGTAGAGGATCTTCATCAGGGTCGACTTGCCGGCGCCGTTCTCGCCGATCAAGGCATGGACCGTGCCCTTGCGGACGGTGATCGCGATGTCCTTGTTGGCGACGACGCCGGGGAAGCGCTTGGTGATGCCGTGCAGTTCTACGGCGGGGGGCGGGCTGGACGCGTTGATGACGCACTCTCCTTGGCGCGGAAGGAGCGGGAGGCAGGGGGACAGGGCGGGGAGTGAAAGTATCGCGTCCACGATGCTTCTACGCGCGTAGCACTGTCGGAAGTGAAAACTTGAGGCCAAGCGGCCACAAGCGACACGGAACACGGCTCGGGGCCCGGGAGCGATAGAGACCGCTTCCCGGACCCCGGAGACCAGAACTACCTGTCAGGACCGGCCTTACGGCGCGGTCTTGACGACGATCTTCTTGGCGATGATGTCGGCCTTGGCCTTCTCCACCGCGGCGATGACGTCGGCCATCTCCTTGTACTTCGGGTTGGAGTCGGCCAGGCCGACGCCGTCCTTGTCCAGGCCGTAGCGGATCTCACCGGTGGTCGGCTTGCCGTCCTTGACCGACTTGATCAGGTCGTAGACGGAGTCCGAGACGTCCTTGGTGACCGAGGTCAGGATGGCGTCCTTGTACTTCGCCAGACCGGCCTGGTTGTACTGGTCGGAGTCGACGCCGATGGCCCACTTGCCCTTGGCCGAGGCGGCCTCGATGGCACCGGAGCCGGCCAGGCCGGCGGCGGCGTAGACCACGTCGGCGCCCGCGTCGAGCTGACCCTGCGCGGCGGCCTTGCCGAGGTCGGGCTTGGCGAAACCGTCGAAGTTCGGCGGCTGGGTCAGGTACTGGGACAGCACCTTGGCGTTCGGGTTGGTGTCCTTGACGCCCTGCGCGAAGCCCGCCTCGAACTTCTTGATCAGCGGAACCTCGACACCGCCGATGAAGCCGACCGTGCCGGTCTTGGAGACCTTGGCGGCGGCGACGCCGGCCAGGTAGGAGCCCTGCTCCTCGTTGAAGACGAGGTTGGCGATGTTCGGGCCGGTCACCGAGGTGTCGTCGATGATGCCGAACGTGGTGTCCGGGAACTTCGGCGCGACCTTCTTGATGGCCGGGGCGTAGGCGAAACCGACACCGATGACCGGGTTGTTGCCCTTGCGGGCCAGCTCGGTGAGGCGCTGGACCTTGTCGGCCTCGCCCTCGCCGTCGGTGGGCTCCGCCTCGGCGCCCTTGATCTTGAAATCGTTCTCGGCCTTCTCCAGGCCTGCGTACGCGGCGTCGTTGAACGACTGGTCGCCGCGGCCACCGATGTCGTACGCGATGGCGGCGCTGGCTTCCTTCGAGTCCGAAGATCCGGTGTCCGACGACTTCTTACCGCCACAGGCGGTGGCCGAGAGGGCCAGCGCGGCGGACGCGAGGCCCACGGTGGCGATCCTGGTGATCCGGCGCAAGGGGAGGCTCCTTCAAAACCTGACCGAAGCGCCACGACCGGCGCTGGTTTCGCGGCGATCGTAACGCGCGTAGATGTCAGTTAAAGGCCCGTTCATGAGTCGTTATCGGATCGTCGCGAACCGGACAGTGACCGATCGGTAACTGGTCTTGTGCCCAGCCCTTGTGTACCAAGGGCTGGACACGTCCGCCGCGATCAGTGCGGATGAGGTACCGCAGGGGCGGGTGACGTACCCCCGGCCGTCAGCGGACGACCCCCGCGCGCCGCGCGTCCAGCAGGGCCGCGGCGGTGAAGAACTCGACCCCGACGGCGATCGCGGACTCGTCCACGTCGAAGTCGCCCCGGTGCAGGTCGTGCTTGGCGGTGTCGCCGGGGCGGCGGACCCCGAGGCGGGCCATGGCGCCCGGGACCTGCTCCAGGTACCAGGAGAAGTCCTCGCCGCCCAAACTCTGCTCGGTGTCCTCCACCGACCCGGCGCCGCAGCGGACCGCCATCGCCTCGCGGAGCAGTTCGGTGACCACCGGGTCGTTGACGACAGGGGGCACCCCGCGCACGTGGTTGATCTCGAACTTGGCCCCGTGCATCGTCGCGACCTCGTCGATGGCCGCGTGGATCATGTCCGGCGCCTCGTGCCAGGCGTTCAGGTCCAGGCACCGTACGGTTCCGGACAGCTCGGCGTGCATCGGGATGACGTTGCAGGCGTGCCCGGCCTCGATCCGGCCCCAGGTGACCGACATCCCCGAGCGCGCGTCCATCCGCCGGGTCAGCAGCGCCGGGACGTCCACGGCCACCCGGGCGGCGGCCGTCACCAGGTCGGTGGTCAGGTGCGGGCGGGCGGTGTGCCCGCCGGAGCCGGAGAGGGTGACCTCCAGCCGGTCGCAGGCGGAGGTGATGGGGCCCGGCCGCAGTCCGATCCGCCCGGCGTCGACCCGGGGGTCGCAGTGCACGGCGATCATCTTGCCCACGCCGTCCAGCACCCCGGACTCGATGGCCTCGGTCGCCCCGCCCGGGAGCACCTCCTCGGCGGGCTGGAAGAGCAGGCGCACGGGGCGGGGCAGCAGGCCCTGGCGGTCGAGCTCGGCGAGGACGAGTCCGGCCCCGAGCACGATCGCGGTGTGCACGTCGTGGCCGCAGGCGTGGGCGCGGTCCGGGAAGGTCGAGCGGTAGGAGACGTGCGTCTTGGCGTCCGGGATGGGCAGGGCGTCGATGTCCGCGCGCAGGGCCAGCATCGGCCGTACGCCGTCCCAGGTCCCCACATCACAGATCAGGCCGGTGCCGGACTTCAGCACCCGTGGGCGCAGGCCGGCTTTCTCGAGCCGGGCCTTGATCGCCGCCGTGGTGCGGAATTCCTGGTGTCCGAGCTCCGGGTGCATGTGCAAGTCCCGGCGGAAGGCGATCAGTTCGGCACGCAGGTGGTCCGGAAGCTTGCCGGGCAGCTCGGGCCGCTCGGACACGGCGGGCTGGGCGGTCTGGGACTCGCGGGACATCAACTGGTTCACCTGTTGAAGGGTAGGCGCACCAATGGCCCAACTGGCTGAGGATCACGAAAAGTTCATGCCGTTAGGGGAAAGAAACCCGGCCTCTGGACGCATGACCGGTTGCGCGCGGGGGTAGACTCGCCCGCTCATCCGGCCGCGGGAGCCGCCTGAGCGGGCAGTCTGCGCACACCGCGGGCGCTGTCGGTGACCCCCGCGAGGAAGCCGCGGGCGCGCGGCGACGCGGACCCGGTGAGCCAGTCGGGGTCGATATCGCATACGGCCACGGTCACCCCGGTGCCGGTCAGCGCGTACGGCAGGGTGTGGACGACGGTGGACGGAAAGCTGACGATGGTCCGGCCGACCGGGCCGCGCCGCGCGATCAGCTCCAGCGGCAGGTCCGGGCGGACGATCTCGAGCCCGGTCGCCTCGCTCAGCGCGCGCAGCTTCTCCGGGGACTCCCGGCGGTGCGCGAAGTAGCGGGTGGCTCCGTGCACCCGGGTCAGGGCACGTACCGCGTCCAGGTAGCGGGCCGGGTCCACCACGCCCGTCTCCACCAGCGAGGTGCCGACCAGGTCGGTGCCCTTGATCAGGCGCGGCGGGCCGAAGCGGGCCCGGGTCCAGGCGAAGTCGTTGACCCGCAGCGTCATCGCGCCGTGGGCCGTCACCGGCATCGAGCTGAACACCTCGACGTGCCGGCCGGCGCCGTCCGCGGGGGTGAAGCGGCGCCGCGCGGTGGCGGAGACCGGTGCGTACGCCAGTTCCCGCACCCGGCCGGCGAGGCCGCCGCCGCCCACGCGGTGCCAGCGGACCAGGCGCTCGCCCCGGGCGGTCTGGGCGATGAACTCCATGGTGGCGGTGCCGTCGTCGACCACCACCAGCTGCTCGGCCCGCACCAGGGTGAGCAGCAGCTGGACGTAGCGGGAGAAGGGGTCGCCCACGACGACCGTGCGCGCCGCGCGCACGTCGCCGGCCAGGGCGGCGAGGGCCTTCAGCGGCGCGAGCCGGCCCCCGCGGGCCTCCTGCCAGCGGACCTCGTGCCCCTCGTCGCGGGCGAGCGCCGCCATCCGGCGCAGCTGGCCGCGGGACATCGGGTCGGTGGGGGGCAGTACGACGATCCGGACCCGCCCCGCGCCGGGCCCGGCCCCGGCCCCGGGCCCGCCCCGCGGGGCGGCCGCGCTGCGGACCTGGCTGGGAACGCCGTCGAGCAGGGGCCGGCCGTCCGCCGGGGCGGTAGCGCGCGCGTGGATCCACTCCAGCACGTTGAGCAGTTGGACCGGGCTCTCGACGAACGCCAGCGTGGGGCCGGAAGGGGTCACCGCGTACTCCTCATCTCGGGTGGACCGCGGGGCGGACCGCGGGTCAGACGGCGGCGAGCTCGCCCTGCACGCGGCGCAGCTTCTTCATGGGGCCGAGCTCGGATTCGTAGACCCGCTTGACGCCGTCGCCGAGGGCGGTCTCGATGGTGCGGATGTCGCGGACCAGGCGGGCGAGGCCGCCGGGCTCGACGGAGGCGGCCTGGTCGGAGCCCCACATCGCGCGGTCGAGGGTGATGTGGCGCTCGACGAAGGCGGCGCCGAGGGCGACGGCGGCCAGGGTGGTCTGCAGGCCCGTCTCGTGGCCGGAGTAGCCGATCGGGACGTTGGGGTACTCCTCCTGGAGGGTGTTGATGACCCGCAGGTTGAGCTCCTCGGCCTTGGCCGGGTATGTCGAAGTGGCGTGGCAGAGCAGGATGTTGTCGCTGCCGAGCACCTCCACCGCGTGGCGGATCTGCTTCGGGGTGGACATGCCGGTGGACAGGACGACGGTGCGGCCGGTGGCGCGCAGGGCGCGCAGCAGCTCGTCGTCGGTCAGCGAGGCGGAGGCCACCTTGTGGGCGGGGAGGTCGAACTTCTCCAGGAAGGCGACGGCCTCGGTGTCCCACGGGGAGGCGAACCAGTCGATGCCGCGGGCGGCGCAGTGCTCGTCGATGGCGCGGTACTCGTCCTCGCCGAACTCCACCTTGTGGCGGTAGTCGATGTAGGTCATGCGGCCCCAGGGGGTGTCGCGCTCGATGTCCCACTGGTCGCGCGGGGTGCAGATCTCGGGAGTGCGCTTCTGGAACTTCACGGCGTCGCAGCCGGCTTCGGCGGCGGCGTCGATCAGGGCGAAGGCGTTGCCGAGGTCGCCGTTGTGGTTGATGCCGATCTCGCCGACGACGTACACGGGCCGGCCGGGGCCGGCGGTACGCGATCCGAAGGTGCGCAGGCGGGTGTTGGGGGAGGCGGTCATGACAGGTGACGTCCTTCGGTGCGGGGGTACGAGAGCGGGTGCGGCGGGGGCGGCGTGGGGTGTTTCGGATGCCGCGTGGGGTGTGTCGGATGCCGCGTGGGGTGTTTCGGGTGCCGCGTGGGGTGTGGGCTGCGGGTCGGGTCGTACGTCGAGCAGCGGGGCGAGCAGGCGGGCGCGCTCCAGGTCGTGCGGGTCGTCGATCTCCAGGACCCGCGCGGGGTCGGTGGCGACGGGGAGCGTGCGTCCGAAGAAGCGGTGGCGGGCGGTACGGAAGCCGGCGGCGTCCATGGCGTAGGCGGCGCCGGTCTCCAGCAGGTCCTGGGGGCGGTCCTGGCGCCGGGGGCGGTACGTCGTCTCGTGGTTGACCCCGGTCCCGAAGCCCTCGGGGTCCTCCCGCCAGAGGAAGCCGTGGAAGGGGGCCGCGGTCAGGGCCGAGTCGGCGGCGCCGGAGGCGACGGCCGCGGCGACCGCCTCCACGTCGGAGGAGGCGAGGAAGGGGCTGGTGCACTGGACGAGGAGGACCACGTCCACGCAGACCGAGTGCAGTTCCTCGAAGGCGGTGAGGGCGTGCAGGAGGGCGGCCTCGCTGCTGGCGGTGTCGCCGGAGATCGCGGTGGGGCGGGTGATCACGCCGGCCCCCGCGGCGCGGGCGGCCCGGGCGATCGCCGCGGAGTCGGTGGAGACCACCACGTCGGTGACGGTCGGCGCGGTGAGGCAGGCCCGGACGGCGCGGGCGACGAGCGGGATGCCGGCCACCTCGGCGAGGTTCTTGCCGGGAACCCCCTTGGAGCCGCCGCGCGCCGGGATGACGGCGAGGACGCGGGGGCTCACAGCTCCCCCATCCGGCGGATCACGGGGGCCACGCGCTGCACTCCGTGCCGGTAGGCCCCGCGGGCGGCGTCGCGCAGGTGGGCGCGGAGCCTGCGGCGCAGGCGGGACTGCCCCGCCGGCTCGCGGACCGCGCCGGGCAGCGGGGTGCCGTCCGGCGCGAGGTGCTGCCGGGCGAGGATGCCGGGCAGGTACCGGGGGGCGGTGGTCAGCGTGTAGTAGGGCGCGGGCGCCGGGAGCCGGACCTCGCCCAGCAAGCCGTCGATCTTCGCCCGGGCGGCGGCGTAGGGGTCCCCGTCCCCGGTGACGCCCTGTGCCGCCAGCCAGTCCGGGTCCCCTTGCGGGAGCAGCCCGGCGTCGAGCTGGTCCCAGGAGGCCAAGCAGCCGGAGCCCAGGAAGTGGTGGTTGCCGAGGGCTTCGCGGATGCCGAGGTCGGTGAGGACGGCCGTCGGGATGGAGCGGTGCAGGGACTCCAGGGCGGCGGTGGAGGAGACGGTGACCAGCAGGTCGGTGCCGTCCAGGACCTCGCCCATGTTCCCGTACACCAGGCGGCAGTTGGGCGGGAGCCCGCCGGGGAGTCTGGCGGCGAGCCGCTGGTACGGCTGCTCCTCCAGGTGCGTGGTGTGCTCCCCGGGGCGGCTGCGCAGTTTGATCAGCACCTCGCGGTCCGGGTGCAGCCGTGCGTGCCCGGCCGCCCGCTCCAGCAGGTACGCGCGGTCGGCGCGGCTGTCGGGCACGGAGGGCTGGACGGCGAACACGACCGTGTGGGTCCGCGGTCCGGCCGGCTCGTACGGCGCCCCGCCGAGGAAGGGCAGTGCCGTCTCGGTGACGGCCCCGGCGTCCGCGCCGACCCCCTCGTACACGGCCCGGAACCGCTCGGCGTCGTGGCGGGAGTTGGCCAGCACGAGGTCGGCGCCGTGCCGCAGCAGCAGGCCGTCGGCGAGCTTCTCGTACACGACGCCCACGTATCCCGTGACGAGGACGGGGCGGCCGGCCGGCTCGGGCCACAGGGCGCGGGCCCCGTGCAGGACGGCCTGGACGGCCCCGCCGACCAGGGCGAGGACGACCACGTCGTAGTGCTCCCGCCCGATCTCGGACAGGAACTGCGCGCAGGTCACCTCGGTCGGCCGGTCGCCCTGGACGCCCACCTCGCCGAGCTGGCGCGCGGTGGGGGTGGCACGTCCGCGCAGCAGGAATCCGGCGAGCTGGTGGTCGGGCACGAGACGGCGGGCGGTGAGTGCGCCCCATTTCCATCGCGTGTCGGAATCGGCGATAACGGCGACGCGTTTGCGTTCTGGCACGCGGCAGAAGCTATTCCGCAATTTCGGTGATCGGCCCAACGAACGCACAACAGCGGGTTAACAACGCGTCGACGGAATGCGAAAGCGCCCGGGTTAACGCGCCCGCCGCGCGCCGTTCACGTGGAATCCGCGTCGGGGTCACAGTGAATGCCGGGCGGCGTCCTAATGTCTCACGGGTGCCCAAGCTCTCCGTCGTCGTGCCGTTCTACAACGTGCAGACATATGCACCAGATGCCCTGAAGAGTCTCGAACTCAACGCCCGGGACGATTTCGAGTTCCTGCTCGTCGACGACTGCTCGACGGACGGGACGCCCGCCCTGCTCGAGCGGGCGGCCCGCGAACTGCCCGGGGCGGTGCACCTCAGACACGAGCAGAACGGCGGCCTGGCCACCGCCCGGAACACCGGCCTGGACGCGGCGAACGGCGAGTACCTCGCCTTCCTGGACGGGGACGATTGGCTGGCCCCCGGCCACCTGGCCCGGACCCTCGCCGCCATCGAGTCTCTGAGCTGCGATTTCGTCCGTACCGACCATGTGAAGTGCACCGGCAGGACGCGGAGCGTGCAGCGCGTCCCCTACGGCCCGCAGTCGGTCGTCGCCGATCCGCGCACCGCGATCCTGCCCGCCGACCGGGCCACCTCGGTGGACTATCCGTACGCCTGGGCCGGGATGTACCACCGGCGCCTTCTGGACCGCGGGCTGCTGCACTTCACCCACGGGCTGCGGACGGCCGAGGACCGGCCGTGGATCTGGCGGCTGCACCGTGAGGCGGAATCGTTCGCCGCGATCGGAATGCCCGGAATCTTCTACCGGCGCGGGGTCTCCACCTCTTTGACGCAAATCGGCGACGAACGGCAGCTCGATTTCATTCGCGCATTTGATCAAGTGCTCTCGGACACCGCCGCGGACGTAGAATCGGACCTGCTGCTCCCGAAAGCCGTCCGAACATATTGCGCGATTATCGCGCACCATTTCGGATCCATCGAGAGGTTCGAACCGGACGTGGCCCGAAAACTGCGCTCCATGAGCACGGCCGCACTCGGCCGCATGCCCCGGGGCGTCCTGGACCTGGTCCTGGACTCGATGGACACGGAGCGCTCCACCCTGCTGCGCCGCGTGCGCGGCCGCCGCCGTACGACCGCCGCGGGGGCGAACGCCTGATGCCCACCCAGATCTTCCTGGCCTCCACCCTCTACGGAGCCGCCACCCTCGCCGCCGGCGTCGACGCGGGCGTCTTCCCGCCCTCCGCCCGCCGGATCCTGCTCACCAGCAACCACGCCGTCACCGCCGAGGTCAGCCCCGGGGTGGCGGACATGCCCGGCTTCGACGCGCTGCGCCCCCGCTTCGACGAGGTCCTCGACTGGAACCGCGTCATCGCACCGCAGCACCCGAGCACCTGGACCCCCCGCGCGGAGGACGTCCCGCTGTGGGAGCGGCAGCTGCGCGCCCTGTGGGACCTCGGCGAGGACCGCGTCGAACTGGTCGTGGAGTCCCTCCAGGTGCCGCCCGCCCAGGCGCTGTGCCGGATCTTCCCGGGCGCCGCCGTCGACGTGTACGCCGACGGCCTGATGAGCTACGGGCCCACCCGCATCCGCCTCGACCCGCAGCTCGGGATGCGCGTGCGGCGCGTCCTGCACCTGGACCTCGTCCCCGGGCTGGAGCCGCTGCTGCTGACCGAGTTCGGGGTACGGGTCGAGCTGGTGCCCTCGGAGGCCTTCCTGAAGGTGCTGGCGGAACTGCCCTCGCAGGACACCGCCCTGGACGGCGTCGGGGAGTCCCCCGCCCTGCTGCTCGGCCAGTACCTCTCGGCGCTCGACCTGATGACCCCCGACCAGGAGGAGGAGCTCCACGTCTCGATGGTCCGCGGCGCCCACGCACTCGGCCACACCGAGCTCGTCTTCAAACCGCACCCCAGCGCCCCGGCCGCGTACTCCCGCCGCGCGGAGGAGGAGGCCGAGCGGCTCGGTGCCCGGATGACGGTGGTCGACACGCCGTTCCTGGCCGAGACCCTCTACCAGCGGCTGCGCCCGGCCCTGGTCGTCGGCTGCTTCTCCACCGGCCTGCTGACCGCCGCCACGCTGTACGGGCTGCCGGTGGCGCGGACCGGCACGGACGCCATACTGGCCCGCCTCACCCCGTACCCCAACAGCAACCGCGTCCCGCTGGCCCTGGTGGACGCCCTGCTCCCGGACCTGGCCGACGCGGACGCCGTGCGCACCTGGGCTCCCCCGACGCCCGAGCGGGTCCGCGCCGAGCCCGCCGGGCTGCTGACGGCCGTCGGGTTCACGATGCAGCCGCAGATCCTCGCCGCCCGCCGGCCGATGGCCGAGGCCTACCTGTCCCGGCACCTGACCGGCCGCACCTGGCGGTACTTCACCCGCCGCCGGCTGACCGCACTGGGCCTGCCGGGCGGCATCCCCGCCCAGCTGTCGTTCCTGCCGCGCAGCAGGGCGGTGCGGCGCATGGCCCGGCGGC
Source organism: Streptomyces sp. NPDC048270 (assembly GCF_040652335.1). Classification (NCBI taxonomy): domain Bacteria; kingdom Bacillati; phylum Actinomycetota; class Actinomycetes; order Kitasatosporales; family Streptomycetaceae; genus Streptomyces; species Streptomyces sp. NPDC048270. The sequence goes on along the minus strand of NZ_JBEZLV010000034.1, from coordinate 54,542 downwards.
TGCGCCGCGTCCTGCGCTGAGGGGCGCCTCAGCCGACGGCGAGCTTGGCCGCGAACCCGAGGAACAGCACGCCCGCCGCCGAGGTGGCCCCGGCCGACAGCCGCTTGCGGCGGCGGAACGCGGCGGACAGCCGGGTCCCGGTGAAGATCAGCGTCGACAGGTACAGGAAGCTCGCCAGCTGGGACAGCGTCCCCAGCAGCAGGAACGACAGCGCGGGGTAGGCGTAGCCGGGGTCCACGAACTGCACGAAGAAGGACAGCAGGAACAGGATCGCCTTCGGGTTGAACAGGCTCACCACCAGCGCCCGCCGGTACGGCCGCTCCAGGCCGCCGGCCGGCTCCTCGCCGGTCAGGATCTCCTCCTGCCGCGCCTTGCGATGGCGCCACATCTCCCATGCGGCCCGCATCATCCCCACGGCCAGCCACGCCAGGTACCCGGCGCCGAGGAACTTCACCAGGGTGAAGAGCAGCGGGCTCGCCTGGAGCAGCGCTCCCGCGCCGGCGGCCGTCAGCACCATCAGCACGGTGTCCCCGGTGAACACCCCGGAGGCGGCCTTGTAGCCCTCCTTCACCCCGCGGCGCGCGGCGACGGACAGCACGTAGAGCGAGTTCGGCCCCGGCAGCAGAACGATCAGCACCAGGCCGGCGAGATACGTCGGAAGATCTGTCACACCCAGCATGGGCAGGAGTGTCCCATAGGGACGCACCTGTCAGAAGACCGGTGTCACCAGGTGGAATCCGCCGGGGTGTACGTGCCCCACACCTCCCGCAGCGCCCCGCACACCTCCCCCACCGTCGCCCGTGCCCGCAGCGCCTCCTTCATCGGGTACAGCACGTTCGCCCCCGTCCCCGCGGCCGCCTCCCGCAGCCGCGCCAGCGCCTCCTCCACCGCCTCCCCGTCCCGCTCCGCGCGCAGCCGCTCCAGCGCCGCGCGCTGCCGCGCCTCGATCCCGGGGTCCACGCGCAGCGGCTCGTACGGCTCCTCCTGCTCCAGGGCGAAGCGGTTGACCCCGACCACCACCCGCTCCCCGCCGTCGGTCTCCCGCGCGATGCGGTAGGCGTTCCGCTCGATCTCCGCCTTCTGGAAACCGGCCTCGATCGCGGCCACCGCACCGCCCCGGGCCTCGACCTGCCCCATCAGGTCCAGCGCGGCCGCCTCCAGGTCGTCCGTCATCCGCTCCACCGCGTACGACCCGGCGAAGGGGTCGACGGTGTGCGGCACGTCCGTCTCGTACGCGAGGACCTGCTGGGTGCGCAGCGCCAGGCGGGCCGACTTCTCGGTGGGCAGCGCGATCGCCTCGTCGAAGGAGTTGGTGTGCAGCGACTGCGTGCCGCCCAGTACGGCGGCCAGCGCCTGCACGGCCACCCGTACCAGGTTCAGCTCCGGCTGCTGCGCCGTGAGCTGGACCCCGGCAGTCTGGGTGTGGAAGCGCAGCATCAGCGACTTCGGGTCCCGCGCGCCGAACTCCTCGCGCATGACCCGGGCCCAGATCCGCCGGGCCGCGCGGAACTTCGCGACCTCCTCGAGCAGGGTGGTGCGGGCGACGAAGAAGAAGGAGAGCCGGGGCGCGAACTCGTCGACCGCCATGCCGGCCGCGAGCGCCGTACGGACGTACGCGATGCCGTCGGCGAGGGTGAAGGCCACCTCCTGCGCGGGCGAAGCCCCCGCTTCGGCCATGTGGTAGCCGGAGATGGAGATGGTGTTCCACCGGGGGATCTCGGCCCGGCAGTAGCGGAAGGTGTCGGCGGTCAGGCGCAGCGAGGGCTCGGGCGGGAAGATGTACGTCCCGCGCGCGATGTACTCCTTCAGCACGTCGTTCTGGACCGTGCCCGTCAGCTGGGCGCCCGAGATGCCCTGTTCCTCCGCGACCAGTTGGTAGAGCAGCAGGAGCAGCGCGGCGGGCGCGTTGATGGTCATGGAGGTGGAGACCCGGTCGAGGGGGATCCCGTCGAACAGGGTCCGCATGTCGTCGAGGGAGTCGACGGCGACCCCGACCTTGCCGACCTCGCCGTGCGCGAGGGGCGCGTCGGAGTCGTGGCCCATCTGGGTCGGCAGGTCGAAGGCGACGGACAGTCCGGTCCCGCCGCCTTCGATGAGCTGCCGGTAGCGGGCGTTGGACTCGGCGGCCGTGCCGAAGCCGGCGTACTGCCGCATGGTCCACGGCCGACCGGTGTACATGGTGGGATAAATCCCCCTGGTGTACGGGAAATCCCCCGGTTCGCCCAGTTCGACCCGCGGGATCCACCCCGTCAGATCGGCCGGTCCGTAGACGGGTTCGATCGGGATTCCGCTCTCGGTGCGTGCCATGTGACGAAGACCTCCGTAGAGCGAGCGGGCCCGGGACTGGTACAACCGTCCCGCTTCGTAAGACCGCGGACGGCTGCTGGTCACAATGGCGCAACATCCAGGGACCCAGTGCAACTCTCCACGCACGCGAGGCATCACCTAGATACACAACGTAGAAATCGGGGGACTGCTGATGCACCGCCAGAGAGTCATAATCCGCACGCTCGGGGTGGCCACCGCCGTCGCGCTCGCCGCGACCGCCTGTGGGCCGCAGAAGTCGGAGTCCGCGGGCTCCGCTTCCTCGGCCCCCTCTTCGCCCACGGCGGGCGCCTCCCCCGAATCCTCCCCGTCGGCCGACAACAAGCCGGCCTCGCCGTCCCCGTCGGCCTCCGCCTCCGCCTCGGCGTCCCCGTCCGCCTCCCCTTCGCCGACGGTGAAGCAGGTCATGGCCAACGGCGACGACAGCGAGCAGGTGCGCGAGCTCCAGGCCCGCCTGAAGCAGCTCAAGCTGATGTCGGTCGCGCCGACCGGCTTCTACGGGACCAAGACCACCGCGGCCGTGAAGTCCTTCCAGTCGAAGAACGGGCTGAACGCCACCGGTTCGGTCGACGAGCCCACCTGGAAGAAGATCCAGAGCGCCACGAAGAAGCCCACCGCCGACGAGCTGCGCCCGCCGACGGTCAACGAGCCGGACGCGCCCGACCCGCGCTGCATGGAGGGCCGGGTCCTGTGCATCAGCAAGGAGAGCCGGACCCTCGCCTGGATGATCGACGGCAAGATCGTCTCCACCATGGACGTGCGCTTCGGCTCGGAGAACACCCCGACCCGCGAGGGCGTCTTCAAGGTGGACCGCAAGGAGAAGGAGTGGACGTCCACGCTCTACCACACGTCCATGCCGTACTCGATGTTCTTCAGCGGCGGCCAGGCCGTGCACTACTCGGCCGACTTCGCGGCCCGCGGCTACGCCGGCGCCTCGCACGGCTGCGTGAACGTCCGGGACAAGGGCAAGCTGGCTGCCGTCTTCGGCCAGGTCCAGGCCGGCGACAAGGTCGTCGTCTACTGGTGATGCCCGAGCGGCGCGGGCTGCGCGGTCGAAACGTCAGAGGCGCGGGCAGGGCCGGGGGAACGTGCCCCGCCCGCGCCGGTTGCGCAGAGCCCAGGGGTACGGGGGGAACCCCGGCTCATGCGCGGCCGATGACCAGTCGGCTCGTTATGTACTGCGTCGCAGGTTCGAAAAGTGTTACAGGCGGGACGCGACCGGAGCCGGATTCCTGAGCATCCTGTCGATCGCACCGCCGTCCGCCGGCGCGCTCGGGCTGTTCGTACGCCCGTCGTCGTGGACGACCCCGTCCAGCAGGGCCTCGCAGTAGTACGGGATCCGCGACAGGCCCTTGGCCAGACGGGACAGCCGCTCGCGCCGGTCGTCGTTGAGGTGTCCGGCCCGGTAGTCGTGGCACAGGTCCACGGCCCGGCGCTGGTTCTCCCGGTCGCGATCGCGGTCCCGGCTCGTGGTCTCGCCGCCGGAGCCGTCCGGGAGGCCGTCCGTACGGAACGTGCCGTCCTGGTCCCGGCCGTCGCCGCTGTCCTCGCCGCCGGTGCCCGTGCCCGTGCCGCCGACGGCGGACGTACCGGACGAGCCCTCGCGGCGGGGGTCGCCGCCGGACTCCGCGAACCCGTCCGTGCCGGGCGGATGCGAGGTGCCCTCGGACGCGGTGGGGCCGGCGCCGTCCCGCAGGGGGGTCGGCCGCAGCTGCGGGTCGAGCGTCGAGCCCGTGCCGCCGTCGCCCTGGGCCGGGTCCCCGTCGGCGCTCACCGACATCGCGGGTCCGGGACCCGCGGTGTCGCGCACGGGCCGGTCCAGCAGACCGGCGCCCGCCGCCGCGGCGAGGCCGCCGACCGCGACGCTCGCCAGGGCCGCCGCGAGGCCGAACCGCACCGCCCGGGAACGCCGGGGTGCGGGCACGCGCGGGCCGACGGCGTGGCCGAGGGCGACCAGGGGCTCGCGCCCGCCGGAGCGGGCCGCCGCGGCGGAGAGTCCGGCGGACGCGGGTACGGGAGACGCCGGCGCGCCGGCTCCGTGCGCGGCGCGGAAGGCGGCCACCGCCGCGGCCTCACCGGGCAGTTCGCCGGCCGCCGGAGCGGCCGGGGCGAGGCTGTCGAGGGCCGCCCGCAGCCGGGCGGCGTCGCGCCGGGCACGCGGATCGGCGGCCGGACCCACAGGTTCCACCGGTTCGCCGCGCAGCAGTCTGTCGGCGGCGGCTTTGTCCAGCCACCTGTCGCGCTCGTCGGCCATCACATGTCCTTCTGCGTCCGCCAACGTGAATGCGTCACACCGGTTTGTTCTACGAGGCCCCCGCCGTGGCCGCGCTGCGCGGGTACGGCGTCGAGATCCTTCCCGCCCCTGCCGCCCCGTGCCTGGCCACCGGCATTATGGCCGACGCGGGCGCCCGGATCCGAGCCCCGGTCCCCGCCCCGGTCCCCGCCCCGGTCCCCGCCCTGGTCCGAGTCCGGCTCGAAGCCGCCCTCCGCGCCCTCCGGGCCGAGCAGCTCGGCCAGCTTCTTCAGACCCCGGTGAGCGGCGGTCCGTACGGCACCGGGCCGCTTGCCGAGGGTCTCGGCCGCGCTCTTGGCGTCCAGGCCGACGACGACCCGCAGCACCACGGCCTCCGCCTGGTCCTGGGGCAGCTGCGCGATGAGCGCCATGGCGCTTCCGGTGGAGAGGGCCTCCATCGCGGCGCCCGCGGTGTCGCAGTCGGCGGCCCAGCCGGTGAGCTCGGTGTCGTCGCCGCCTATGGCGGGGCGGCGGCCGCGCATGCGGATGTGGTCCAGGGCCCGGTTGCGGGCGATGCGGGCGGCCCAGCCGCGGAAGCGGTCGGCGTCACCGGTGAAGGAGTCGAGGTCGCGGGCGATCTGCAGCCAGGCCTCGGAGGTCACGTCCTCCGCGTCGCCGTCGCCGACGAGCGTGCGTACGTATCCGAGCAGGCGTGGGTGCACGGCGCGGTACACAGCACGGAACGCGTTCTCTTCGCCGTCCTGTGCCGCGAGCACCGCGGCGGTCAGCTCCGCGTCGTCCCCCAGCAAAGTCCCCAACCCGTTCACTGTCCTGTACGTCTGGCGCAAATCAGCACGTTACGGCTTTCAAGCACCTTCGTCCACGAGTTGTACAACGAGCAACCAACCCTGCGCGGAGCGAGGTGTGACACAAAACGCACTCGGGGCGCTGACAGGGATACGGGCTTGTCGCACGAGCCCGTGACGGATGGTGGCCGGGGCCTCTCCTGTGGGGGGTGGCGGCCTCGGCCGCCCTCCCCTCCCCGGGCCGTCTCCACCTCCCGGCCCCCCTTCGGTACGCCTCCATGATGCTCCCGTCATCCTTTCGGCTCACTTCCGGGTGAATTCCCCGAATGCGTACGACACACCCCACCCGGCGTCGATAGCGTGGCAGGACACCCGCACCACGCCCCGAGGAGCCCCCCGCTGTCCAGCCACCTTCCGGCACAGGCCCGCGGCAGCTCCGGCCCCTCCCGCTCCGGACTGGCGCGGTTCAACGCCCTGACCCCCGAGGCGGCCGAGGCGGCCCTGATGCACTGCTGCGGCAGCCGGCGCTGGGCCCACCGGGTCGCCGTGCACCGCCCCTACCCCGATTCCGAGGCGCTGCTCGCCGCCGCGGACGAGGCGTCGTACGACCTCTCGCACGCGGACCTGGCGCAGGCGCTGGCCGCCGAGTGCTCGGCGGAACTGGAGCCCGGAGCCCCGTACGCCGCCGTACTGGCCCTCGCCGCGGGCCACGCGGAGTACGAGCGCAAGTTCGGCCACGCCTTCGTGATCTGCCTCGCAGGGCGCACCCCGGAGGAGCAGGCGGACCAGCTGCTGGCGGCGATCCGCCGCCGGATGGGGCACGACGTGGACGAGGAGCGCTCCCTCTCCGCCGACGAGCTGCGCCGCCTCGCACAGGCCCGGCTGTGCGACCTGACACATTGGCTGACGTCTTCCGATGGCCTGACTGGGGCGGAAATGGGGCTATTCGCCCCTGTCGGATAGTCCGTCCGAGCCTGTTTGATCACACCGATGGCCCCCGCGCGAAGGAACCGACAAAGCGTCGCTACGATGTCCGGGGCCGGAGGACCGTACCCGGCCGGGCCCGACCGACAAAGAAGCCGGCTGGCCCCCGCCCCGCTTCCGGAGGGTTTTCCGTGCCGGCTGGAACGTTGTACCGCGGCCGGGAAGGAATGTGGTCCTGGGTGGCTCATCGAGTCACCGGCGTCCTCATTTTCTTCTTCCTGTTCGTACACGTCCTCGACACCGCACTCGTCCGCGTCTCCCCCGAGGCGTACGACGATGTCGTGGCTACCTACAAGACACCGATCGTCGCGCTGCTGGAGTACGGCCTCGTCGCCGCAATCCTGTTCCACGCGCTCAACGGTCTGCGTGTCATCGCAGTGGACTTCTGGTCCAAGGGTCCGCGCTACCAGAAGCACATGCTCTGGTACGTCGTGGGCATCTGGATCGCGCTGATGATCGGGGCCATCTACCCCGTCCTCAGCCACGCCTACCTTGAACTGTTCGGGAAGTGACACGCATGTCTTCTGACACTTCTTCCGCCAAGGTCATCGGCGACGACGGCTCCCTGTCGGGCCTGACCCTCTACGACGTCGACAACCCGGCGCCGTACATCGAGGCCCCCCGCAAGCGCACGGGCAAGACCCCGCGCTCGACCCGCGGGAACTTCGAGATGGTCGCGTGGCTCTTCATGCGCCTCTCGGGCATCGTGCTCGTCGTCCTCGTCATCGGCCACCTGCTGATCCAGCTGGTGCTCGACGGCGGCGTCTCCAAGATCGGCTTCGCCTTCGTGGCGGGCCGGTGGGCTTCCCCGTTCTGGCAGATCTGGGACCTGCTGATGCTGTGGCTGGCCATGCTGCACGGCGCGAACGGCCTGCGTACCGTCATCAACGACTACGCGGAGCGCGCCAACACGCGGCTGTGGCTGAAGGGCCTGCTCTACACCGCCACGGTGTTCACCATCCTTCTGGGCACGCTGGTGATCTTCACCTTCGACCCGAACATCCGCTAGGCAACGGGGCTGAGGCGAAACCAATGAAGATCCACAAGTACGACACCGTCATCGTCGGCGCAGGTGGCGCGGGCATGCGCGCCGCCATCGAGGCGACGAAGCGCAGCCGCACCGCCGTGCTGACGAAGCTCTACCCCACCCGCTCCCACACGGGCGCCGCGCAGGGCGGCATGGCCGCCGCGCTGGCCAACGTGGAAGAGGACAACTGGGAGTGGCACACCTTCGACACGGTCAAGGGCGGTGACTACCTGGTCGACCAGGACGCCGCCGAGATCCTGGCGAAGGAGGCCATCGACGCGGTCCTCGACCTGGAGAAGATGGGCCTGCCGTTCAACCGCACCCCGGACGGCACCATCGACCAGCGCCGCTTCGGCGGCCACTCGCGCAACCACGGCGAGGCCCCGGTCCGCCGGTCCTGCTACGCCGCGGACCGCACCGGCCACATGATCCTCCAGACGCTGTACCAGAACTGCGTGAAGGAGGGCGTGGAGTTCTTCAACGAGTTCTACGTCCTGGACCAGCTCCTGGTCGAGGAGGACGGCGTCCAGAAGTCGGCCGGTGTGGTCGCGTACGAGCTCGCCACCGGCGAGATCCACGTGTTCCAGGCCAAGGCCGTCATCTACGCCTCCGGCGGCACCGGCAAGTTCTTCAAGGTGACCTCCAACGCGCACACCCTCACGGGTGACGGCCAGGCGGCCTGCTACCGCCGCGGCCTGCCGCTCGAGGACATGGAGTTCTTCCAGTTCCACCCGACGGGCATCTGGCGCATGGGCATCCTGCTGACGGAGGGCGCCCGCGGTGAGGGCGGCATCCTCCGCAACAAGGACGGCGAGCGCTTCATGGAGAAGTACGCGCCGGTCATGAAGGACCTCGCGTCCCGTGACGTCGTCTCGCGCTCCATCTACACCGAGATCCGCGAGGGCCGCGGCTGCGGTCCGGCCGGGGACCACGTGTACCTGGACCTGACGCACCTGCCGCCGGAGCAGCTCGACGCGAAGCTCCCGGACATCACCGAGTTCGCGCGCACCTACCTGGGCATCGAGCCGTACACGGACCCGATCCCGATCCAGCCCACCGCGCACTACGCCATGGGCGGCATCCCGACCAACGTCGAGGGTGAGGTCCTGGCGGACAACACCACCGTCGTGCCGGGCCTGTACGCGGCCGGCGAGGTCGCGTGCGTGTCGGTGCACGGCGCGAACCGCCTGGGCACCAACTCGCTGCTGGACATCAACGTCTTCGGCAAGCGCTCGGGCATCGCGGCGGCCGAGTACGCGCACGGACACGACTACGTCGAGCTGCCGGAGAACCCGGCGCAGCAGGTGATCGACCTGGTCGAGCAGCTGCGCAGCTCCACGGGCAACGAGCGGGTCGCCGAGCTGCGTCTGGAGCTCCAGGAGACGATGGACGCGTGCGTGATGGTGTTCCGTACGGAGCAGACCATCAAGACGGCGGTCGAGAAGATCGCCGAGCTGCGCGAGCGCTACAAGAACGTGTCCGTCCAGGACAAGGGCAAGCGCTTCAACACGGACCTGCTGGAGGCCATCGAGCTGGGCAACCTGCTCGACCTGGCCGAGGTCATGGCCGTGTCCGCGCTGGCGCGCAAGGAGTCCCGCGGCGGTCACTACCGCGAGGACTACCCGAACCGCGACGACGTCAACTTCATGCGCCACACCATGGCGTACCGCGAGGTCGGCGCCGACGGCAAGGATTCCGTCCGGCTGGACTACAAGCCCGTCGTCGTCACCCGCTACCAGCCGATGGAGCGTAAGTACTGATGGCCACCCCCACCCTGTCCAAGACGGACGAGATGGAGGCCGCGGCCGCGGCCTCGCCGTACATCACGGTCACGTTCCGGATCCGCCGCTACAACCCCGAGATCTCGGACGAGGCGCAGTGGCAGGACTTCCAGATCGAGATCGACCCGAAGGAGCGCGTGCTCGACGGTCTCCACAAGATCAAGTGGGACCTCGACGGCACGCTGACCTTCCGCCGCTCGTGCGCGCACGGCATCTGCGGCTCCGACGCGATGCGGATCAACGGCAAGAACAGGCTCGCCTGCAAGACGCTGATCAAGGACATCAACCCGGAGAAGCCGATCACCGTCGAGGCCATCAAGGGCCTCACGGTGATGAAGGACCTCGTGGTCGACATGGAGCCCTTCTTCCAGGCGTACCGCGACGTCATGCCGTTCCTGGTCACCAAGGGCAACGAGCCGACGCGCGAGCGCCTGCAGTCCGCCGAGGACCGCGAGCGCTTCGACGACACCACCAAGTGCATCCTGTGCGCCGCGTGCACGTCCTCGTGCCCGGTGTTCTGGAACGACGGCCAGTACTTCGGCCCGGCGGCGATCGTGAACGCGCACCGCTTCATCTTCGACAGCCGTGACGAGGCGGGCGAGCAGCGCCTGGAGATCCTCAACGACAAGGACGGCGTGTGGCGTTGCCGCACGACGTTCAACTGCACCGACGCGTGCCCGCGCGGCATCGAGGTCACCAAGGCGATCCAGGAAGTCAAGCGTGCGCTGATCACGCGCCGCTTCTGACGTCCTGAGCCGCAGGCCGCCGTACGCGAGGCCCCGCACCCGGAGTTGCTCCCGGGTGCGGGGCCTCGCGCGTGCCCCGGGCTTACCCGCTTACGGGGTACAGGCTTGGTGCCCGCTGTGGAAGGATCGGCCACATGAGCGAGCAGCAGCCGAATCCGTACGCAGGCGACCCGGGCCACGCCGGCCCGCAGGGCCAGCCCGGCCAGCCCGGCCAGGGCGACTACACGTGGGGCCCCGGCGAGGCCGGTTACGGCTACCCGCAGCCCTACCCGGCGGCCCCGGCCTACCAGCCGACCATGGGCGCCGGGATGCCGGCGCCCGTCCCCGCGCCCACCGGCGGCGGTGCGGGCATGTCCCTCGGCGACATCACCATCGCGGGCGACCAGATCATCACCCCGTCGGGCACGATGCCGCTGCGGGGCGCGATGTGGAACGCGACGGACTTCTCGCGCACCGAGGAGAAGATCCCGACCCACGCGATCATCCTGGCCGTCATCTTCTTCCTGTTCTGCCTGCTCGGCCTGCTGTTCCTCCTGATGAAGGAGAAGAAGACCACGGGCTACATCCAGATCACCGTGACGAGCGGCGGCCGCCACCACTCCACGATGATCCCGGCCCAGGACCAGAACACGTATCCCTGGGTGATGTCGCAGCTCAACTTCGCACGATCGCTCAGCATCTGAGGGACCGTCCGGGCGGTGGGCTCCGGGGCCTTCGCGTCCCCGAGCCCCCGAGCTCCAGGGCGCTGAGAAACGCACTGGCGGGCACGGGCCGGGGACCGAGATGATCACCGGATGACCATTTCCTTCGAGGTGTCAGGGGCCGATGAAGGGCCCGCCGTCGTGCTGCTGCACTCTTCCGTCTGCGACCGGCGGATGTGGGACGCGCAGTGCGGGCCGCTCGGTGAAGCCGGGTTCCGGGTGGTCCGGCTCGACTTCCGGACCTGCGGGGACTCCCCCGCGGCGCAGGAGCCGTACAGCGACCACGGCGACGTCGTCGCTGTGATGGACCGGCTCGGCATCGGGCGTGCCGCGCTCGTCGGGGCCTCGTACGGCGGGCGGGTCGCCCTGACGGTCGCCGCGCTGCACCCGGAGCGGGTGACCCGGCTGGCCCTGCTGTGCGCGGGCCGTCCGGGGCGCCGGCCCGACAGCCCCGAGGTGAAGGAGTTCGGCGCCGCCGAGGACGCGCTGCTGGAGGCCGGGGACCTGGCCGGCGCGGCCGCCCTGAACGCCCGCACCTGGCTCGGCCCGGACGCCGACGAGGCCGCGCACTCCCTCGTACGGGCCTTGCAGCTGCGGAACTTCCAGAACTCCCTGGCCCCCGCCGGCGACCACGAACTCCCCGAGCCGGACGTCGACCTCGCCGCCGTCACCGCCCCGACCCTCGCCGTCGGCGGCGCCCACGACCTCCCCGACTTCCGCCACATGGCGGCCGAACTCCCGACCCTCGTCCCGGGCGCCCGCCACGTGGAACTGCCCTGGGCGGGCCACCTGCCCTCCCTGGAGCGCCCGGCCGCGACCACGGACCTGCTGCTGGAGTTCCTCGGCCCGTCCCGGTGACCAGCACGCCCACGGGACGCGCGGCTGTCACCGTCCTCCGGTGACACCCCTGCCGCGGGCCTCGGGCGGGTGTGCGACCATCGCTCGTCGCACATCACCCTGGGGGGTTCATGCCAACGGTCACGGCGTCCGCAAGACGCCCGATGTCCACTGTCCTGACGTGTCTGTTCGGCGTCCTCGCCGCTCTCCTGCCGGTGGGGGCGGCGCAGGCCGCGCCCGCCGCGCAGGACTGCGTCGCCGTCGCCGAGGGGCGCCACGCGGGGACGTTCGCCACCGCCGGGCAGACGCACTGCCTGGAGCTGCCGAGTCCGCAGGGGGCCCGGGTCGCGGCCCTCACCTCGCGCGGCGGCGCGGGCGTGAGCGTCCAGGTCGACGTGGTGGACCGGAACGGCGCCGCGCAGTGCGGGTCGGGGGACCTCGTGGGCGGTGAGTGCGCCCTGACCGGGGCGGCGCCGTTCCGTGCGCTGGTGCGCGCCGACGACGCCGAGGCGACCGGCCCCTACGGGGTCCACTTCGTCCGTACGGACGTGCTCCAGGCGGGCTGCCAGGTGCTGCCCGCCGGATCGTTCGCCGACGAATCGGCGGCCGTGCGGCTGGAGACGGGCAACGGCGTCTTCTCGCACTGCCTGACCATCCCCGCCGACGCGCACTCCACCTCCGAACTCCTGCGGATCCGCTACGGGTTCCCGGACGACACGGAGCTGTTCCCGGACTGGCGCATCAGCATCATCGACACCGACGGCAACGGCCCCTCCTGCTACAGCCACCCCGCACCGGGCCAGAACATCCGGACGGACAGTCTCATCAGCTGCGGCTTCGCCGCCGGCAAGGCCTACACCGTGCTGCTGGAGGGCCAGGACGCCCCGCGCAGCCACACCTTTGAGCGCCGGGACGACACCGTGACGGCCAAGGGCTGCACCGCCTCCGCCGCGACGGCGATCGGCGCCCCGGCCGCGGCCGGCACGTCCGGCCAGAACGGCAGCCTGCGCTGCCACCGGATCACCACGGCAGCCGCCACGGACCGGCTGCACATCGATCCCCGCGACGCCCACGACAGCACGCACATGCTGGTCATGGACAAGGTCGGCGGCATCGTCTGCCACCCCCGGACCTGGGCGTGTACGGTCACCGGCTCCACCAGCTACCAGGTCGTCACCCAGGTCCCCGACGGCTGGACCCTGCCCGCTTCCCACCGCCTCGACGCCTGGCGGATCGCCACGGCCTCCGGGCCCGCCCCCGAGTGCCCCCGCGCCGGATCCGTCGCGCACGGGTACGGCCCGCTGACCGGCACGCTCTCCGAGGAGCGCACGGCCGTCTGCGCCGTCCTGCCGAGCGTCTCGGGTGACCGGTTCAGGGCGGACGTCACCGCCACGGACGGCGGACAGTCCACCCCGGAGGTTTCGCTCTACAGCGGCACCGAGCGCAACCTCTGCTCGGGCAACTCCTCCCCGTACGAATGCCAGACCCTCGGCGAGGGCCTGTTCGTCCTCGGGCTGCCGGACCGGACGGACCGTACGGCCTACCGCGCCGAACTGACCTGCACCAACGCGCCCTGTGGGCCGGAGGAGCTGTCCGTCGGGACGGTCACCCCGAACACCGCGCAGAGCGGTACCGTCGCGACCCTCACCGTGCAGGGCACGGCCCTGAGCATGAAGACCACCGTCAAGCTGACCGGCGGCCCGACGCCGTTGACGGCCACGACGGTCTCGGTCTCGGAGGACGCCCGGACGCTGAAGGCGACCGTGGATCTGCGCACGGCCCCCGCCGGCATCTGGAACATCAGCGTCAGCGCGCTCAACTTCCAGTACCCGCGCGGCACGCTGACGGTGACGCCGCCCGCGACCTCCGGCCAGGGCACGTACAAGCCGGTCACGCCGACGCGGTTGATGGACACACGGAGCGGGCTGGGCGTGCCGAAGGCGAAGGTGGGCCAGGGCGGCACGGTGACGCTGCAGGTCACCGGTACGGCGGGGATTCCGGCGTCCGGGGTGACGGCGGTGGTGCTGAACGTGACGGCCACCGACCCCACGACGAGCAGCCACGTGTCGGTCCATCCCGACGGCACGGCCCGTTCGAGCGCGTCGAACCTGAACTTCACGGCGGGGCAGACCATCCCCAACCTGGTCGTCGTCCCCGTCGTGAACGGAAGGGTCAGCTTCTACAACAACGCCGGATCCGTCGACCTCATCGCCGACATCGCCGGCTACTACACCACCGACGGCTCAGGCTCGACGTACAAGCCGGTCACGCCGACACGCCTGATGGACACCCGC